>NZ_WBRZ01000371.1:0-4258 GCF_008923895.1 Pseudomonas sp. GXM4 | reverse complement strand
GGTTGATCCCATTCCATTGTGGGAGCGAGCCTGCTCGCGAAGGCCTGCAGAAGAACACTGCAGAACTACTTGATATTTTTTTTGAACAAAAATGAAACCGGTTTCAGAGGTCAATAACAATGAATAAACCAGCCGTTTCCATCAGTCTATCCAGCTACGGTGCCGAGCTTGTGCGCCAGCGTGGGCAGGATTCTTTTATCGAGATCCTCGCGGCCTCCGGCGCCAATCGCATCGAGTGGCGTGAAGAACTGCTGACCCGTGAAGACCCGGCGCAACTGGCTCAGGCTACCCAGGCGCAGGGCCTGCAAAGTATTTATTCCTCACCCACCGAACTCTGGCTCGCAGGGCAAGCACAGCCCAATCCCGAACTGATTACCGCGCTGCAACAGGCCCAGGCATTCGGCTCGAAATGGCTGAAAGTGTCCCTCGGTTATTTCACCGACAACTCTGACTTGCAGGCACTGGCCGAGCAACTCAAGCAAAGCCCGGTGCAACTGCTGGTGGAGAACGACCAGACCTTGCACGGCGGGCGTATCGAGCCGTTCCAGCGTTTCTTTGCCGCTGTCGAGCAGCACAATCTGCCGATCAAGATGACTTTCGACATTGGCAACTGGCACTGGCAGGACCAGTCCGCCGCCAGCGCCGCACGCGCGCTCGGCCGTCACGTCGGTTACGTGCATTGCAAAGCCGTGGCGCGCCGCGCCGACGGCAAACTGGTTGCCGTACCGCCGGCCATCAGCGATCTGCATTTGTGGGAACAACTGCTGCGGCACATGGACCAAGGCGTTATGCGCGCCGCTGAATACCCGCTGCAAGGCGATGACCTGGTGCAATTGACCCGCGAACACGTCGCCGCCCTCGCCCGCCTCGGTCAATCGCGCCTGGAGCCAGCCCATGTCTGAGATCGATATTCTTTCTTTCGGTGAAACCATGGCAATGCTGGTCGCCGAGCAGACCGGCGATCTGGCCAAGGTCGAGCAGTTTCACAAACGGATTGCCGGGGCCGACAGCAACGTCGCGATCGGCTTGTCGCGTCTGGGTTTCAACGTCGCGTGGTTGAGCCAGGTCGGCAACGATTCACTCGGACGCTTTGTGGTGGAAACGCTGATCAAGGAAGGTCTGGATTGCAGCCACGTCGAGGTCGATAAAAACCATCCGACAGGCTTTCAATTCAAATCGCGTAACGACGACGGCAGCGACCCGCAGGTCGAATATTTCCGGCGCGGTTCGGCGGCCAGTCATTTGTCGCCGCACTCCATCAACGACAACCTGCTCAGCGCCCGCCATTTGCACGCCACCGGTATTCCTCCAGCGCTATCCGCCTCGGCGCGGGAAATGTCCCTCGAGCTGATGACCCGCATGCGCGCCGCCGGACGCAGCGTGTCATTCGACCCGAATCTGCGCCCAAGCCTGTGGGCCAGCGAGGGCGAGATGATCCGCGAGATCAACCGCCTCGCCGCCCTCGCCCACTGGGTGTTGCCGGGGTTAAGCGAGGGCCGCTTGCTCAGCGGTTTCGACGACCCGGCCGACATTGCTGCGTTCTATCTGGATCAAGGTGCGGAGGCGGTGGCGATCAAGCTCGGGCCTGAAGGCGCTTATTACCGCACGCAGCTGGATCAGGGTTTTGTCGCTGGCGTGCCGGTAAGCAACGTGGTCGATACCGTAGGCGCCGGGGATGGTTTTGCGGTGGGGATGATCAGTGCCCTGCTCGAGCATCAGAGTTTTGCCGAGGCCGTGCAGCGAGCGAACTGGATTGGCAGTCGCGCGGTGCAGAGCCGTGGGGATATGGAGGGGTTGCCTTCCCGCTTGGAGTTGACCGCTGAATTCGCGAGCAGGCTCGCTCCCACAGGGGAATGCATTTCAAGCCTGCTCGCGAAGAGGCCCGCCTGATCACCGCAAATCAATGAACCTGCTGCGACAAAAACAACAAGCTCAGGAGTCACACCGATGAAAACCGCTACCCTCGCCACCCGCCGCTGGTGGTACATCATGCCGATCGTGTTCATCACTTACAGCCTGGCCTATCTCGATCGCGCCAACTACGGTTTCGCCGCCGCGTCGGGCATGGCCGAAGACCTGATGATCACACCGGGCCTGTCCTCGCTGCTCGGTGCGCTGTTCTTTCTTGGGTACTTTTTCTTCCAGGTACCTGGCGCGATCTACGCGCAAAAGCACAGCGTGAAAAAACTGATCTTCGTCAGCCTGATTCTCTGGGGCGGGCTCGCCACGCTGACTGGCGTGGTATCCAACGCCTATTGGCTGATCGTCATTCGCTTCATGCTCGGCGTGGTCGAAGCGGCGGTGATGCCGGCGATGCTGGTGTATCTCTGCCATTGGTTCACCCGTGCCGAACGCTCACGGGCCAACACCTTTCTGATCCTCGGCAACCCGGTGACCATGCTGTGGATGTCGGTGGTCTCGGGTTATCTGGTGCAGCATTTCAGCTGGCGCTGGATGTTCATCATCGAAGGTCTGCCGGCAGTGTTGTGGGCGTTTATCTGGTGGCGTCTGGCCGATGATCGTCCGGTCCAGGCCAAGTGGCTCAACGACCAGGAAAAGCAGGATCTGGAAAGCGCCCTCGCCGCAGAGCAGGTCGGCATCAAGGCTGTGAAGAACTACGCCGAGGCTTTCCGTTCGCCGAAGGTGATCATTCTCGCGCTGCAGTTTTTCTGCTGGAGCATCGGCGTTTACGGCTTTGTGTTGTGGCTGCCGTCGATCCTCAAGGCCGGCGCGCAAATGGACATGATCGAGGCCGGCTGGCTCTCGGCGCTGCCATATCTGGCGGCAGTGCTGGGCATGCTCGCGGTGTCGTGGGGTTCGGACAAGTTGCAGAAGCGCAAACGCTTTGTCTGGCCGCCACTGCTGATCGCCTCGATTGCGTTCTACGGCTCATATGCCTTGGGCGCCGAGCACTTCTGGTGGTCGTACACGCTGCTGGTGATTGCCGGCGCCTGCATGTACGCGCCGTACGGTCCGTTCTTCGCTATCGTCCCGGAGATCCTGCCGGCCAACGTTGCCGGTGGCGCCATGGCGCTGATCAACAGCATGGGCGCACTCGGCTCATTCGGCGGCTCGTATCTGGTCGGCTACCTGAACAGCTCCACCGGTTCGCCCGGCGCTTCCTATCTGCTAATGAGCGGCGCGCTGTTGCTGTCGGTGGTGTTGACCATTTTCCTCAAGCCCGGCGCCAGTGATCGCGTCGTCGCCAAAGCCGTCGCCACGCCGCGTGTGCCGGCGCATTCCTGAAAGGACTTTTTGCCATGAAAAAACAGGTCGTGCTGTACAAGAAACTTTCGCCCGCGCTGATGGCGCGCCTGCAAGAGCAGTTTGACGTAACGCTGATCGAAAGCCTCGACGCCGATGGCCTCATGCAGTTGCGCGATTCCCTGCCCCGCGCCCAAGGCTTGCTCGGGGCCAGCCTGAAACTCGATGCCGCGCTGCTGGATCTGGCGCCGCAGCTGGAGGCGATTGCCAGCGTCTCGGTGGGTGTTGACAACTACGACATCGAGTATCTGAATCGGCGCAAGGTTCTGCTGACCAACACCCCCGACGTGCTCACCGAAACCACCGCCGACACCGGTTTCGCCCTGATCCTCGCTGCCGCGCGGCGGGTGGTCGAATTGGCGAACATGGTCCGTGGCGGGCAGTGGAGCCGCAACATCGGCCCGGCGCATTTCGGCACCGATGTGCACGGCAAGACGCTGGGCATCATCGGCATGGGCCGCATCGGCGAGGCCCTGGCCCAGCGCGGGCATTTCGGTTTCGGCATGCCGGTGATCTACCACAGTCAGTCGCGCAAACCGGCGGTCGAGGAGCGTTTCGACGCACAATATCGCAGCCTCGAAGAGTTGCTCCAGCAGGCCGATTTCACTTGCCTGACCTTGCCGCTGACGGCGCAGACCGAACGTTTGATCGGCGCCGAGCAATTTGCGCTCATGCGGCCGGAAAGCATTTTCATCAATATCTCGCGGGGAAAGGTGGTTGATGAGGCGGCGATGATCGAGGCGTTGCGCAGCAACCGTATCCGCGCTGCGGGGCTGGATGTGTTCGAGCGCGAGCCGTTGAATCATGACTCGCCGTTGTTGCAGTTGAGCAACGTGGTGGCGACGCCGCACATGGGCTCGGCGACTCATGAAACCCGTGAAGCGATGGCGCGCTGTGCGGTGGAGAATCTGCTGGCGGCGCTGAATGGGCAGCGGCCGGCGAATCTGGTGAATCCTCTAAACTGATCGTTCCCACGCTCTGCGTACTGATCGTT
>NZ_WBRZ01000370.1:0-4284 GCF_008923895.1 Pseudomonas sp. GXM4 | reverse complement strand
TTTTAAGAATATCCATGCCTCTCTTATATTGCTCCCACGCCGAACGCAGTGCCGCCCACTGCCAGGCAAACCCCCTTCAAAGGAGCAGCACCATGAGCGCATCCCTTCGCAGCGTTGACGGTCAGGACGAAAGCACCATCTTGCGGGAAATCCAGAGCGCCCTGCGCGATCTGCGGTTCGGCGCGGTGGAGATCACTGTGCACAACGCGCAAGTCGTACAGATCGAACGCAAAGAGAAATTCCGTTTGCAGCAACCCGGTAAGCAACCGGGCTGAAATCAAAAGATCGCAGCCTTCGGCGGCTCCTACAGGGGGCTGTGTGCAGGAGCTGGCGAAGGTGGCGATCTTTCAACGGGACCCGATTCCAGCAATACATAAGAACAAGCCACCACCAGGAATTCCAGGAGCTTTCACCATGTCGTCGATTCGCCGTTATGCTTTGGCCGCGCTGGCCAGCGCCGTGTTTGCCGGTTCCGCCGTTGCCAAGGATTACGAGCTGCTCAACGTGTCGTATGACCCGACGCGCGAGCTGTATCAGGAATACAACGCCGAATTCATCAAATTCTGGCAGCAGGACCATGCCGGCGACACGGTGAAAATCCAGCAGTCCCATGGCGGTTCGGGCAAGCAGGGCCGTGCGGTGATCGACGGTCTGCGTGCTGACGTGGTGACCCTGGCCCTGGCTGGCGACATCGACGAAATCGCCAAGCTCGGCAAGAGCCTGCCCGCCGACTGGCAGAAGCGTCTGCCGGAAGCGAGCACGCCGTACACCTCGACCATCGTGTTCCTGGTGCGCAAGGGCAACCCGAAAGGCATCAAGGACTGGGGCGATCTGGTCAAGAACGACGTTTCGGTGATCACGCCGAACCCGAAAACCTCGGGCGGTGCGCGCTGGAACTTCCTCGCCGCGTGGGCCTATGGCCTGAAAGCCAACGGCGGTGATGAGGCCAAGGCGAAGGAATACGTACAAACCCTGTTCAAGCACGTGCCGATCCTTGACACCGGCGCCCGTGGTTCGACCATTACCTTCGTCAACAACGGTCAGGGCGACGTGTTGCTAGCCTGGGAAAACGAAGCGTTCCTGGCGCTGAAAGAAGACGGCGGCGCAGACAAGTTCGACATCGTCGTGCCGTCGCTGTCGATCCTCGCCGAACCACCCGTGGCGGTGGTCGACAAGAATGCCGAGAAGAAGGGCAACGCGCAGATCGCCGAAGCCTACCTCAAGCATCTGTACAGCCCGGCCGGCCAGGAAATCGCCGCGAAAAACTTCTATCGTCCACGTGACAAGGACGTAGCGGCCAAGTACGCCCAGCAGTTCCCGAAACTGGAACTGGTGACCATCGACAAGGACTTCGGCGGCTGGAAATCCGCACAGCCGAAATTCTTCAACGACGGTGGCGTGTTCGACCAGATTTATCAGGCGCAGTAATCTCGCCTTCAACCGGCCCGATGTCTGGGCACATGACATGTGGGACTGAGCTTTTGTGGTGAGGGGATAAATCCCCTCACCACAGGGCTCGCTCCCACATTGATGCGTTTTCAACCAGGGACTTTTATGTCGCGTCGTATCTCCCCCGTCATACCCGGCTTCGGGCTGACGCTGGGTTACACCTTGGTGTACCTCAGCCTGATTGTGCTTATCCCGCTGGCGGCGATGTTCGTCCATGCCGCCCAGCTGACCTGGGATCAGTTCTGGACGATCATCTCCGCACCACGGGTGCTGGCTGCATTGAAGCTGAGCTTCGGTACCGCGCTGTGTGCGGCGATCATCAACGGCATCATCGGCACGCTGCTGGCCTGGGTGCTGGTGCGCTACACCTTCCCCGGACGCAAGGTGATCGACGCGATGATCGATCTGCCGTTCGCCCTGCCGACAGCTGTGGCCGGTATCGCGCTGACCGCGCTGTACGCGCCGGCCGGGCTGGTCGGGCAGTTCGCTGCCGACCTCGGTTTCAAAATCGCCTACACCCCGTTGGGCATCACCCTGGCGCTGACCTTCGTCACGCTGCCGTTCGTGGTGCGCACGGTGCAGCCGGTGCTGGCCGATATTCCCCGTGAAGTCGAAGAAGCGGCGGCGTGCCTGGGTGCGAAGCCATGGCAGGTATTTCGCCACATTCTGGTTCCGGCCTTGCTGCCCGCCTGGCTGACCGGTTTTGCGCTGGCGTTCGCGCGTGGCGTCGGCGAGTACGGTTCGGTGATTTTCATTGCCGGCAACATGCCGATGAAAACCGAGATCCTGCCGCTGCTGATCATGGTCAAACTCGACCAGTACGATTACACCGGCGCTACCGCCATCGGCGTATTGATGCTGGTGGTTTCCTTCATCCTGTTGCTGCTGATCAACTTGCTGCAGCGGCGCATCGAAACCCCATAAGGAGGCGCGAACATGTCCCAATCGTCCATTGCGGCCGCCTCTTCGGCCAACGCAGCGCGCCGTGGCAGCGCCACTTCGCGCAGAGTCCTGATCGGTCTTGGCTGGCTGATTTTTTTCCTGTTTCTGCTGCTGCCGTTGTTCATCGTCGTATCGCAAGGTCTGAAAAACGGCCTCGGCGCGTTCTTCACCGCGATCTTTGAGCCGGACGCGCTTTCGGCATTGAAACTCACCGTGTTCGCCGTGCTGATCTCGGTGCCGCTGAACCTGGTGTTCGGCGTCAGTGCGGCATGGTGCGTGAGCAAATACTCGTTCCGTGGCAAGAGCATGCTGGTCACGCTGATCGACCTGCCGTTCTCGGTGTCGCCGGTGATTGCCGGTCTGGTCTACGTGCTGATGTTCGGCGCCCAAGGCCTGTTCGGGCCGTGGCTGCAGGATCACGACATCCAGATCGTCTTCGCCCTGCCGGGCATTGTGCTGGCGACGATTTTTGTCACCGTGCCGTTCGTGGCCCGTGAACTGATTCCGCTGATGCAGGAACAAGGCACCCAAGAGGAAGAAGCCGCGCGCCTGCTCGGAGCCAACGGCTGGCAGATGTTCTGGCACGTCACCGTACCCAACATCAAGTGGGGCCTGATTTATGGCGTGGTGCTGTGTACGGCGCGGGCCATGGGTGAATTCGGTGCGGTGTCGGTGGTTTCCGGGCACATTCGCGGGGTGACCAACACCTTGCCGCTGCACGTCGAGATCCTCTACAACGAATACAACCACGTGGCCGCGTTCGCCGTGGCGAGCCTGTTGCTGATCCTGGCGCTCTTCATCCTGCTGCTCAAGCAGTGGAGCGAAAACCGTATCAACCGCCTGCGCGCCAGCGCCGCGGAGGAATAATTCATGTCGATCGAAGTGCGTAACGTCAGCAAGAATTTCAACGCGTTCAAGGCGCTGGACAACATCAGCCTGGATATCCACAGCGGTGAGCTGGTCGCGCTGCTTGGTCCGTCGGGCTGTGGCAAAACCACCTTGCTGCGCATTATTGCCGGTCTGGAAACCCCGGATCAGGGCAACATCGTTTTTCACGGCGAGGACGTTTCCGGCCACGATGTGCGTGATCGTAACGTCGGTTTCGTCTTCCAGCATTACGCCTTGTTCCGCCACATGACAGTGTTCGACAACGTCGCGTTCGGCCTGCGGATGAAACCGAAAAACCAGCGCCCGAGCGAAAGCCAGATCGCCACCAAGGTTCATGAACTGCTGAACATGGTGCAACTGGACTGGCTGTCGGATCGCTACCCGGAGCAGTTGTCCGGTGGCCAGCGTCAGCGTATCGCCCTGGCCCGTGCTTTGGCGGTGGAGCCGAAAGTGCTGCTGCTGGATGAACCGTTCGGCGCCCTCGACGCCAAGGTGCGCAAGGAACTGCGGCGCTGGTTGGCGCGGCTGCACGAAGATATCAACCTGACTTCGGTGTTCGTGACCCACGACCAGGAAGAAGCGATGGAAGTCGCCGACCGCATCGTGGTGATGAACAAGGGTGTGATCGAGCAGATCGGCTCACCGGGCGATGTCTACGAAAACCCGGCCAGCGACTTCGTTTATCACTTCCTCGGCGACTCGAACCGCTTGCTGCTGAGCGATGACAACCATGTGCTGTTCCGCCCGCACGAAGTATCGTTGTCCAAGCATGAGCTGGAAGATCACCACGCCGCTGAAGTGCGCGATATCCGCCCGCTGGGCGCGACTACCCGGGTGACCTTGAAAGTGGAGGGGCAGACCGATCTGATCGAAGCGGAAGTGGTCAAGGATCACGACAGCCTGATCGGTCTGGCCAAGGGTGAAACCCTGTTCTTCAAGCCGAAGGTCTGGCAGAAAGTCGCTAACCTCTAAAAGCAAAAGATCGCAGCCTTCGGCAGCTCCTAC
>NZ_WBRZ01000037.1:0-28704 GCF_008923895.1 Pseudomonas sp. GXM4 | reverse complement strand
GCACATGATTGGGCCCTCATGCCAAACCTGTGGGAGCCTGGCTTGCCAGCGATGGCGTCAACCGAGTCAATCCATCAACCGCGCCGTGCCAAACAATCTGACGCGCAGCAACTCCCTTCCCGAGACCTCAAGCAAAACCGGTGCGGTGCCACCCGGCATGACCACCTGCACTTCTCCCGCCTCGACCCAACCCACCCGCCACGCGGCACACGCGACCGCACTGGCGCTGGTGCCGGATGACGCGGTTGGTCCTTCACCACGTTCGAATACCCGGGCGAGGATTTGCTGCGGCGACACCAGCACGGCCCATTGCAGATTGACGCCCGCCGGGCAGGGATTACCGGCACCGTTGGGCATGGCATAGGCAATTGCCGCCAGCCTCTCGTTCAGCGGTGATTCACCCATCTGTTTGTTGCTCGGCAAAGCGGACGCATCGCCGAGCAGCGTTACACAGTGCGGATTGCCGATACGGACGAATTGGCTGTGGCTCCAGTCAGGATCGAGTTCCGCCAAGGGCTGGACATGGCTGACGTCGCGATTGTTGAACTTAACGTTTTCAACCGTCTGCGCACCCACAGCCTCCGGGCCAAATGTGGGCTGGCCGAGGTCAAGCCAGAAACCGCGCACGCCTTCGATTTCGGCCGGTTTTACCGAGGTTTCCAGCGCTTCGCCCTTGTCATGATGAACGCGAAACACGACGCCCTGCTCCGCTATCAAGCCTTGCTCGGTCAATGCCTGAGAAAAAATCGTCAGGCCGTTACCGCTGCGCTCAGCGAGGCTGCCGTCTGTGTTGACGATGAGTACATCGAACGGCGCAGCTGCCTGGAACGGGCCGATCAGCAGGCCGTCGCTGCGGTGGGGTTTGCTGTTGGCCGGGCGTTGGCCTTCGGGCCAGTGACAGCACAAAGCGATGGCTGCCTCGCTCCATTGCTGCCTGGATACGGCGCACTCTGCGGCCCTCGCTGGCAAAGCGATTCCGGCTTCGCGCAAGGCTTGGGGCGAGACCACTCCGTAGATATTGCCGCGTGCGTCGTAGAACTTCGTCATGCCTTGTTCCCGTATTCCATGCTGACGAAAATCCGACTGTAAACCGCAAACCAGTGTGGGAGCGAGCCTGCTCGCGAAGGCGGTGCGTCAGTCGACAATTCCATTTTGACCCACCGCTTTCGCGAGCAGGCTCGCTCCCACAGGGTAGGATGTTCACCGTTATGCCCCGAAAGGCCTGAGATCGAACCTCAACGCCGTCAGAATGTCACTCGGGATGCAGTTGTTTTTTGCCAAGGATCGATATGACCAGCCTCAACCCCCAAGACACCTTCGTCCCCGGACGTCTGCAACAGATGTCCACGCGCGTTGCCTTTTTCATTGCCGGCCTCGGCATCGCCGCGTGGGCGCCGCTGGTGCCGTACGCCAAGGCGCGGGCCGGGCTGGATGAGGGCACGCTGGGATTACTGCTGCTGTGCCTGGGTGTCGGCTCGATTCTGGCGATGCCGCTGGCGGGGATTCTCGCCACGCGTTTTGGTTGCCGACGTGTGGCCACCGGCGGCACCTTGCTGATCTGCGCGGCGCTGCCGTTGCTGGCGACGGTGACCTCGATCCCGGCGCTGATCGCCACGCTGTTCATGTTCGGTGCAGGCCTCGGCACGGTGGATTCGACGGTGAACCTGCAAGCAGTGATCGTCGAGCGCGCCAGCGGCAAGCACATGATGTCGGGGTTCCACGGCCTGTTTAGCCTCGGCGGCATTGTCGGTGCGGCGGGCGTCAGCGCCCTGCTCGGCCTCGGCCTGACACCGCTGGCGGCGATGCTGGTGGTAGTGGTTTTGCTGATCGGCGCCTTGCTCAAATGCGTGCCGCACATGTTGCCCTACGGCAGCGAAAGCTCCGGCCCGGCGTTCGCCATTCCCCATGGCATCGTGCTGTTTATCGGCGGCATGTGCTTCATCGTGTTCCTCACCGAAGGCGCGGCGCTGGACTGGAGCGCAGTGTTCCTCGCTCAGGAACGCGGGATCGACACGGCATACGCAGGCCTGGGTTACGCAGCGTTTGCCCTGACCATGACCGTCGGCCGTCTGCTCGGTGACCGCATCGTGCGCAAGCTGGGGGCCACGCGGATCATTCTGTTCGGCGGGCTGTTGGCGGCGGCGGGACTGTTTCTCGCCACCTTCGCGCCGAGCTGGCAAGCGGCACTGCTCGGTTATGCGCTGGTCGGCGCCGGTTGCTCGAACATCGTGCCGGTGCTGTACACGGCGGTGGGCAAGCAGACGGTGATGCCGGAAAGCATCGCGGTGCCGGCGATTACCACCCTCGGTTATGCCGGGATTCTCGCCGGGCCGGCGGTGATCGGTTTTGTCGCCCATGCCAGCAGCCTGAGTTTTGCCTTCGGATTGATGGCGGTATTGCTGGTGGCTGTGGCGATCGGCGGCAAAGTCCTCAAGGTCTGAAAGCTTCGCGAGCAGGACGTAGCCAGATCGTTCCCCACGCTCTGCGTGGGAACGATCAAGCCTTAGAAACCGACGCTGGCCTGTACGAAGAACGTGCGCGGTGCGCCGACATACATCCCCGAGTTGTTGTCGCTGGAGCGGGTGAAGTATTGCTTGTCGAAGACGTTCTTCACCCCGGCACCGAGCTTGAGGTTCGACACCTGCGGACCAAAGTCGTAGCCGCCGCGCACGTTCCAGGTCACGTAACCCGGGATGTCGCCGTACTGCCCATCCGCTGTGCCTTCGGTGATGTAGTTGCCGTTGAAGCTGCCATCCGCATTCACACCGGTGCCCGGCGAACGCTGTTTCGATTGGGCGAAGCCATCGATGTTGTACGTCCAGCGGTTGATCTCGTAACGCAATCCGACCGTGGCCACCTGCCGCGAATAGAACGGCAGATCGCGGCCCTTGAAGCCGGGGATCTCGCCTTCATAGGTGGCGCGGGTGTAGGTGAAACCGGCGTTGGCGGTCAAACCATCGAGGCGCGGATCGAGGGCGGCCATGTCGTAGTGCGCCGAGGCTTCGATGCCCTGGTGCTTGGTCGCACCGAGGTTGGTCCAGCCGACGTCGTTGCTGATGTATTGCAGTTCGTCATCGAAGTCGATGTAGAACAGCGTCACCTCGCCGCCCCAGACATCATCGTTGTAACGCGTGCCGATCTCGTAGGTCTTGGCCTTTTCCGGCTCCAGACCGTTGGCGGTGCTGTCACCCGAACCGCCCTGGCCGAGCTGGAAATATTGCAGGCTGCCGAACGAGGTTTCGTAATTGGCGAACAGCTTCCAGGCATCGGACAGGTGATACATCACGCTCAGCGCCGGCAGCGGCTCATTGCTTTCGATGCTGCGGTTTTTTTCCGGGACCGGCCGGCCAGCGGTGTCGAGCACGGCGCGATCATGCCAATCGGTGCTGATGTGTTCGAAGCGAATGCCCGGGGTGATGGTCCAGTTACCAACGTCGATCTTGTTGTCGACATACACCGAATTGGCCTCGGTGCCACCGGTGCGATCCTGGAATACATGGCCGTCGGAGGTCGGCGTGACTACTGGCTGGTTGTTGACCAGCGCCAGACGACTCGACTCTTCGTGCATGGCCTCTTTCAGATAGCGATAACCGACGCTGACTTCCTGGGTGGTCGGGCCGACATCGAACACCCGCGACACGCGCGGCTCGATGCCGAGGGTGTAGTAGGAACGCGGGTAAGAGCTGAGGGTGCGCTGATCGCGCGCAGCGATGGTACTGCCGCGAAAGCTGTCGGTGTAGTAGGTGAGGATTTCCGCCTGAGTGCGCTCGTCGATCTGGCGGATCCACTTGAACGACACGTCCTTGCGCCGGCCTGTGAACTGGTCGTAGTCACGCACCGATTCGTACGGTTTGTCGTCGTACTGACGCTGGGTCAGACCGCCGGGCATGTCGGCGCTGGCGTCGTAATAGTGGAAATTGAGACTGAAATCGTCCTGATCGGTCGGCGCCCAGTGCGTCTTGAGCAGCACGTCGTCGATGTCGTTGCCGTTGTTGCGCTCGCGATAGCCGTGACCGTTGACGCCGGAATACAGCAGCGCGACGCCCATGCCGTTGTCGGCGGTGCCGCCAAGAAATGCGGTGTCGATGTGTTTCCAGCCGCCGTACTGAGTGGTCTCCAGCGTTGTGCCGATTTCGCCGGTGGTTTTCTCCGGGATCGCGCGGGTCACGAAGTTGATCACGCCGCCGACGTTCTGTGGTCCGTAACGTACTGAACCGGCGCCACGCACGACGTCGATGCTGTCGAGGTTGCCCGAGGAAATCGGCGCCATCGACAGTTGCGGCTGGCCGTACGGAGCAAACGCGGCAGGTACGCCGTCGATCAGCACGGTCGAGCGTGGCGACAGGCGCGAAGTCAGACCGCGTACACCGACGTTGAGGGAAATATCACTGCCGCCGGTGCCGTTGGAGTCCTGCACCTGCACGCCGGGCACGCGTTTGAGCACGTCGCTGACGTTCATCGCGCCCTGCTCGACCATCGCTTCGCGGCGAATCACCGTGCGTGCGCCGGGGTGGTTCTGCACCACCGCAGCGTCCGCGTCACCGAGCCAGTCGCCGACCACTTTGATGTCGGTCACGCCGAGCTCCAGCGGGCCGTTGCTGGCTGCGGAGGTGGCTGTTGGGGCGAGCGTGACCGAGCCTTCATTGATCTGATAATCGAGACCGCTGCCCTGCAACAGCTGCCGCAAAGCCTGCTCTGGCGAAAGGTCGCCGTCGACCGCTGGCGCCTGTTTGCCGGCCACCAGTTCGGGGCTGAAAAACACCTGCAGCGAGGTTTGCTGGCCCAGCTCGCTCAAGGCCTGGCCCAGCGGTTGCGCGCGAATATGAATGGCTTCATCGGCAAACGCCAATGGCATCGCGGCACTGACCGCCAGCGCGAGAGCCAATGGCAACCAAGGGGATTTTTTATTGTGGGTTGTGGTGATGTTCACGTCGTACGCAGTCCTGTGGATCGCAAGAGTGTGCGGCTGTTAATGCAAACCAGTTGCAGTTGAACAGGAAGACGATGAACTGAAAAAAAACCTGAATGCTATCTGGAAATTATTTCCTGACTGCCATCGGCAAGGGTGCGCACCGTCACCGGCAGGATGCTCGGCAAGGCTTTGAGCAAGGCGTCGGTGTCATCGGATTTGAACACGCTGGTCAGGCGCAGGCTGGCCACATTCGGCTGGGATACGGTCAGCGGTTTGTCGCGATAGCGCGATACTTCCGCCGCTACTTCGCTGAGGCTGGCGTTGTTGAACACCAGTTTGCCGTTGCGCCAGGCGGTCAGTTCCGCCGGGTTGACCGCGTAGGCCGGCAGGACCTTGCCCTGGGCATCGACCGCCGTGCCGAGGCCTGCGGTGAGGTTGATGAATTGGTTGTCCGGGGCAGCACTTCCCTGCACCTTCACCGTGCCCTGCTCCACCGCCACGCGGGTCTGCGTGGCATCGCGGCGCACATCGAAACGCGTACCGGTGACTGTGACCTTGCCGCTGCCGGCTTCGACAATAAACGGACGCGAGGCGTCGTGTTCAACACTGAACATCGCCTCGCCCGCGCTCAATTCGATCAGCCGTCGATCCTTCTCATAACGCACCTGCAAGCGGCTGCGACTGTTCAGATCGATCAGCGAACCGTCCGGCAACGCCACATGCTTGCGCTCGCCCGGCGCCGTGGCGAATTCGGCGCGGTAACCGCCCGGATGATTCAGCCCGCTGAACAGGCCAAGCCCCAGCGCAACGGCTAGAACACTCGCGGCCACGGCATAACGCAGCAACGGCCGACGTTCGCGGCGGGGAGTTTGCGCAAGCGCCTGAAGACGCGACGTCGGCAGCAGATCAGCCGCCGCCCACAAACCCTGCAGCAACTGGAATTCTTCGCGGTGTTGCGGATGCTCGTTCAGCCAAGCCTCGAAGCGCTGCCGTTGCTCGACGCTGACATTCGACTCCTGCAATCGCACGAACCAGGCCGCCGCCTCTTCCCGCACCGCCGTTTGCCCACAGGCGCAATCACCCGTTTCCATCATGGAATGTCCTGTCCGGCTGAGAATGAAAAGGTGCGAACGCTCATGACTGCAAGCCATCCAGCCGCTCACGCAGATGCCGCAGGGTGCGGATCATATACTTTTCGACCATGTTCTTGGACAGCCCCAGGCGTTCGGCGATTTCTGCCTGCGTCAGGCCTTCGATCTTCTGCCAGACAAAGATCTTGCGGCAGTTGAGCGGCAGCTCGGTGAGCGCGCGTTCGATGGAATCGGCCAACTGGATCGCGTGCATGTAATGCTCCGGATCGCCCGCCGACGACGCAGTGTCCTCGACCGCCTCCGACTCCATGACGCCCCGCCGGTCCTCCCGCCGATAACCGTCAACGGCGATATTGCGCGCGGTCTGATGCAGATACGCGCGGGGCTGCTGCACCGCCGCCGAATCTGCCTCGAGCACCCGCACAAAGGTGTCGTGCGCCAGATCCTCGGCCTGCGCGCGATTGCGCAGGCGCCGAGTCCAGGTGCCGATCAACTCTTCGTAATGCTCGAAAAAGCCGGGTCTGCGGGGACGCATGAGGGTTGGCGACGCGCTGAGGAAAGAGGCGCGAATAGTAATGCTTCCTATTAAGGCGAGGCAATCGATTCCTCGAACAGAGCGCTCAGGGCGCGTACCTGGTCAGCCGGGTTCGCTCAACCAGTTTCAGGTAGTTTGCCAACATCGCCAGACCTTGCGGCGTCATCAATGACTCTGGGTGAAACTGCACGCCATAGATCGGCAGGTCTCGGTGCCGAAGCGCCATGATCTCACCCGGCATGCCGTCGTCATCCAGCACGTGCGCAGTAGCCACCAATTCGCCGGGCAAGACACCCGCCACCAGAGAGTGGTACCGCGCGACTTGCAAGCCGTCAGGCAAGCCGTCGAACAGGTCACGACTGTCGTGACTGATACGGGAAACCTTGCCGTGCAGCACCTGCCTCGCCCTGCGCACCTCGCCGCCGAAAGCAGCGGTAACGCATTGATGCCCCAGACAGATGCCCAATATCGGCAAACGGCCTGCGAAATGATGGATGGCCGCAAGGGAAATGCCCGCTTCTGTTGGAGAGCACGGCCCAGGCGAGACAATCAAAGACTCTGGCGCCAGCGCTTCGATGTCAGCCAAGGTCATTTCGTCATTACGACGCACTTCAACCTCAGCCCCGAGCATGCCCAGGTACTGCACGATGTTGTAGGTGAAGGAGTCGTAGTTATCGATCATTAAGTGCATATGGCAATTCCTGGCGTTGGGCGATCGATTGACAGCGGCCGGCGGCGACCCGCAGCAACTGGCTTTTCTCCAGCGTTTCCTGCCACTCACGATCGGCTACCGAATCCTGCACCACGCCGGCGCCGGCCTGAACGTAGAGACGGGCGTCTTGCAGCAGTGCGGTTCGAATGGCGATCGCCAGGTCGGCACGGCCGCTCCAGTCGAGATAACCGATCGCGCCGCCATACACCCCGCGAGAATGCGGTTCCAGTTCGGCAATGATCTCCAGCGCCCGCACCTTCGAGGCCCCGCTCAGCGTGCCTGCGGGGAAAATGCTTTTGAGCAGGTCCAGCCCGGTCACGTGGTCCGGCACATGCCCGGTCACGGTTGAGACGATGTGCATGACATGGGAGAAATATTCCACGTTCAGCAACTGCGTCACCTGCACACTGCCGACGCGAGCCAATCGGCCGAGGTCATTGCGCGACAGGTCAACGAGCATCATATGCTCGGCAATTTCCTTCGGATCAGCGAGCAGTTCATCCCTGAGTCGGTGGTCTTCGACTGCCCCACTGCCCCGCCGGCGTGTACCAGCCATTGGCCGGGTGGCCACCGTTTGTTGCTCCTGACGAAACAACATTTCCGGAGAGGCGCCAACCACCTGGCAGTCGCCCAGGTTCAACAAGTAGCGATAAGGCGTGTGGCCCAGATCGGACAGGGATCGGTACAGCGCGACGGCGTCCTCGTCGAAAGGCAGGCTCATGCGTTGGGATAAAACCACCTGCATCACATCGCCCGCAGCGATGTAGTCCTTGATCCTTGCTACGGCCTCAATGAACGCTGACTTCGGGAAGGCCGATTCGACGACCGGCGTTGTCACCTCGACCACATGCCCGCCAGGTGCGCGCGGTACGAGTAACGGGCGCACATTTGCGATCAGTCGGTTGAGCCGATCCTGCCCACACTGGTAATCGCCCAGCGCCTTCGGGGGTTCATGCACGATGCAATAAGCCAGATGCTCGCGGTGATCCAGCACGACGAGATCCATGCTGATCAATTGCAATACATCAGGCAGCTGAAACCCAGAGGGCTTGCGCGGCACTCGACGCAGACGCGACTCGATGAGCCGAGTCGTTTCGAAACCGAAATAGCCAAAGAACCCACCGCTGAAACATGGCAGGCCCGGGCATTGCGGTATACGAAAGCCCTTCTGCAACTTGCCCAGTTCTGCCAACGGATCAATACAGTCAATCGTCACCGAAATCTGTCCGTCACGGTACAGGCGCAAGACACCCTCATCGAGTTCGACGCGCTGACTGCAAGGCAGGCCAATCACCGAGTACGCCGGCGCGAACACACCCTCGTGCCAGTGGCCGGTTTCGAACAGATAGTCTTGCCCACAGTTGGCTAGAGCCTGGTACAGCGCAACGGCTTCCACCTCTGGCGGCAATGACAGGGTTTGCCAAAGCGGCACATGGGTATACCCCGCCTCGCCGTAGGCAAAAAAATCTTCTAGGCTCAACATCCTTGTGTCTCCGGTTGATCACGCAGTAACGGATCGGCCAACAGCGTCAAAGCCCTGCGATCAGATTTGCCATTGCGATTGAGAGGGATCTTGTAGGGTGCGGTGATGCGAATCGGACGGTTGCGGCCTGCCCCGATACCGGGGCAGGCACAGCGCTTATTTCAGCGGCGTAGCAACAAACTCGGGCAGTTGCTCCACCCGGTCAGCGTAAGCGGCAAGCGCTGTGTAGTTCTGGACCTCGACCAGGTGGGAGACCCTGAACTGGGTGAAGCGCCAGGCGGCGGCCACGGTTACATCGGCCTGAGACAACTGCGCCGTTGCAAGCCAAGGATTGGCGCTGGCTGCAGCCTTTTCCAGAAGCGCCAACGCGGCATGCAATTGCTCGGTGACGCGCGTTTGCCAAGGCTCATAGTGAAACGCGACCGGTTTGTTGTATTCATACTCGAGCTGGACCGCTTTTTCGCATACCGCGAGGCCGAGCCCGATGAGCGACAGCACCTTTTGATGCTCCGCCGAATCCTTCGGCATCAAACTGCGGTTGGGTGCGACCTGCGCCTCCAGATAATCAAGGATCATCGATGAGTCCATGATCATTTCGCCGTTTTCGCAAATCAGCGTCGGCGCCTTGACCACCGAATTGATGGTTCGAAATTCATCCGTATCGCGAAACACCGAGATCTGCCGATGTTCATGTTCCAGCCCCATCAGCCGCATAGAAACGGCCACGCGCCGAACATAGGGTGATCCCATCATGCCAACCAGTTTCATCGCTTTCTCCTGAAATATTGACTATCCGTTTCATCGCCCCTTCCACTCCGTGTGACACTGGTGAACAAAGGGCAAAACTTGTTGTAATCGGCTATGCATCAATTGGTGCAAACGCCACCCTCGCCCCGTAGAACAACGAGGCTCGTTGTGAAACCGTTGCACTATCGCCAGTCGTCAAGAACCTGTTGCCGCCTGCTCTTGCACTTGAGAGATGAGGATTACTTTTCAGGTACTCCACCAGACTTTCAGCGGCGGCGTCGGACTGGGAAATCAGCCGCATGGAATCCGGCAGCTCGCGGCGCCAGAGGTGTTCAATAATCGGATAATGCGTACAGCCCAATATGCAAACATCTGGCACCTGTGGAGCAGCACTCAGGAGCGCATTGACATGTTTACGAATCTCAGTGCGCAGCATGTCCTCGGGCACACCTTGTTCAATGAGCAACGCCAGGCCCTGACAGGCTTGTTGGTACACCTTTATATCGGCACGCCGATTATTGATTTGCAACGCAAAGATATTTGACTGAACCGTGTGCTGAGTCGCGAAGACCGCGACGCTTTGCACTGGATAATCACAAGCAGAGTTCGCGATCCTGTCGGCGACAGGTGCAACAACGCCGATCACCCTGCGACCGGGATGAACCTCAGCAAGCCACGTCTGCTGCAATCTTTGCAGACTGGTGGCAACCGCCGTGTTACAGGCGATGACAACTAATGAGCAGCCATACTTGAAAAGGCGAGTAATGGCGGCCTGGGTAAGATCATGGATATCGTCGACTGCATCATTGCCATAAGGTGCGTTTCCATGATCACCCAAATAGACGAACTGCTCATCGGGCAGGACCGACTCAAACGCGCGCATTACCGTTAAACCACCGCTGCCGAAATCAAATACGCCAATCAATCCGAATCCCTCCTTGAATACCCGTAAGTTTCAGATAGTTGTCGCAATGGCCGCAGCGACGCCGATATATAAAACCCCTGTTACGACACTCATTTGGCGTTTTGTGCGAAGAATCTTCGCCGCATGCCCCGCCATGAGCATATACAGTGCATATACTGTGGTAGAGATGAATATTGCCGTCGACACCAATGCAATGCACTGCGGAATATACGGCAAGGCGTTATCGATGAACGTTGGAAACAAGATAATGTTGGTCAATATCCCCTTGGGATTTGTAAACGAAACGATCATCGCTCCGGTAAACATTTGCAGAGGGGTTCGCTTGCGCGAAGTGGCAACTGCAACCTGGGTATGCGAACGCAGCGTTTTAAAAGCGAGGTAGAGCAGGTAAACAACGCCCACCCATTTCAGCCAGAACAAAATACCGGGGTTATCTCTTACCAATATCCCCAGACCGGACAAAACAATAACGGCGTGCCCGCCACTGGCCAGGCCGAAACCAATGGCAGCTGGAAACGATTCCTTGAAACCGTGATCCAGGGCTTGTGCCATGGAAAAGGCAACATTCGGCCCGGGAAGTATCGCGGCCGATAGAAATACTACGCAAAACAATATCCAAAGTTGAAAATCCATACCGCGCAATCCCCGCATAAGTCGCGAATTCAAGACAATATTTATTGAAGTTATTCAGTCAGGTTTTGATACTCGGACTTTCAGTTCTCAAGCAGGCGATCCGATCCATTTGGGAAGAAACGCTTTGATCCAGGTCGCCACCGCGCAATCATATTGATGCCAACCGGCAGTATGTTCGGCTGCAGGCCGGGTACCCGGCGCTTTGAGTCGTTCGCCACCGAGCATTGCCCAACGGTCGATCGTCTCGTAAGTCACTTCCGGGTGAAACTGCAGAGCGTAGGCGTTAGTTGCATATCGATAGGCTTGAACCGGAAAGGTCGAACCTTCGGCTAGCTGCGTAGCGCCTGGCGGCAGATCGAAGCCTTCGCTGTGCCATTGATAGACATGGTCTGGAAAAGGAGCGCAGGCGTCAGCCGTTATCTCGTGAGCAGCAGCCAGCGGTGTTATCGGATAATAACCGGCCTCGGTTATCCCACTATCCAGTCGGTAGACGCGCGATCCCAAGTGCCGAGTCAGCATTTGCCCGCCCAGACAAAGACCCAGCAACGGCTTGCCTTCCTTCAACGGCTTGGCCAACCAGTCGATCTCGTCGCGAATATAAGCGTCGTTATCATTAGCGCTCATCGGGCCGCCGTAAACGGCCACGCCCGCGTGCTCTGCCATGCACTGCGGAAGCGGATCACCGAATCGTGGTCGGCGGACATCCAGCTCAAATCCCATTTGATTCAGGAGGACGCCTACGCGGCCGGGCGTCGAGTGTCCCTGATGCAAAATAATCAAGACCTTGCGTGTTTGACTCATTGCACAACTCCATGTGTTCACTGATCAACTTGATCTAGGCCTGATTTAAATCGACGCGGTGAAGGGAGGACTGCCCACCCACAGTTCGGCGAAATTCTGCGCCGCCGGGCCAGTGCCGAGAATGCGATCAAGTTCAGCTATTTGAAGTCGTCTGTGGAATTGAGCATTGTCGTCATAACGATGCAGCAACATCGCCATCGAATGGGAAAATTGCACATCCCGCCACACCTGTTTCAACGCAATGCCGGAATACGACAGCAACAGATCGTCCTTGTCGCTGGCATAAAAATGCTCGAAGCCACGAGCCAGAATATTGGCATCGGAGACAGCCAGGTTAAGCCCCTTGGCAGCAGTAGGCGGCACGATGTGCGCAGCATCACCCGCGAGGAACAGCCTGCCCTTTTGCATTTTTTCGGCAACGAAACTTCTCAGTTGCACAATACTTTTTTCAATAATGGCCCCGCCGTCAACTTTCTCCGGCCGCCCTTCAATCCGCGATTGCAAGAGATCCCAGATGCGCGCGGCAGACCACTCATTGGGATCTTCGTCCGGAGAACATTGCAGATAAATTCTTGAAACCTTCGCCGAGCGCATGGTGAACAATGCCAGCCCGGTTTCGTGGCTGGAAAAGATGACATCCTTGGCAATTGGCGTCATTTCGGCGAGTACCGCCAGCCATGCAAACGGGTAAGCGTGAGAATAACAAGTGAGTGCGTCGGCGATTTGCGGCCGGCAAATGCCATGAAAGCCGTCGCAGCCGACAACAAAATCACATTCAACACTCTGTTGCCTGCCGTCATGTCGGAACGTCACCAAAGGCGAGTTACCATCAGTGCCATGCACTTGGACATCGGCAGCGCCAAACAGCAGCGGATACTCTGTCCGCAACCGCGCTGCGACGAGATCCTTGATGATTTCCTGTTGCCCGTAAATCATTACGGTTTGCCCGGTGAGTGCCTCGAAATCCAGTTCACGGGTAGATCCGTCGTAATGGAACTGCAGGGTGGAATGTTTCATCCCTTCAGCATGAACTCTTTCACCCACACCACTTTGTGTCAGGATGCGGACAGTCGCGGGTGTAATCTGGCCCGCACGACTGCGTCCCTCGACGTATTCCCTGGATCGGCTTTCAACAATGATATTGCTGATGTTCATCTGCGAAAGCAGTTGCCCCAACATTAATCCAGCCGGCCCTGCTCCAACGATTGCAACCTTTGTCCGCATGGGGTTGTCCCTCTGAGTAATAAGGCTTAAAGCAAACACAATTCAAATGGCCGGGACGCTGCCTTCGCCATCCATGTCGAAATCAGTTCTTCCTGAAAATCACACTGCTCATGTACTGATGCAAATCACGAAGGTCGTTAATACTCCACGCATGTGGCGGTATCTTTACGCCGTTTTCTCGCAATGTTTTTGGGATCAAATTCCCGCTGGGCCGAAGTATCACCGACGAAACGATAACCCCCGGATATTCATCAAGTCTTTTTCTGAAACCTGGCAGAGTAAGATCAGGAGTTGCCGGATTGCTTTTGTTCGCCAAGGGACCTGTCCCTCTGATGTCTGCTCCGTGGCAAACTGCGCATCGCTGCAGATACAGTTTTTTCCCGTTAGCGTTATCCGCGACTGACACGGATGTTTGCGCAGCCAATACCAAACTCAGCAACACAGTGATTTTCTTACTCATATTTTTGATGCTGCCTATTTGTACCGGTGGATATGAACGACCTTGTTCCAGCGTAATCAAGGCTTGTCAAAAACCAGACGAAAGACTTCATCCGACATGCAGGCGGCCCACGATAACTTGTTGGTCGCTTCTTTTATTCCGGTTACCAAAACGTATCGCGCGCTTCTAAAAAGAAACGAACGAGTTCCAGGATCTGGTTATTTTCCGGAATTACCGGTCGGTAAGAAATTTTCCCGCGCCGAGGGTTGAAGAATAACTATTGCTACAGCGCAGAAGAAAAACAGAGCAACGATTGACTGCCTTGACGGTAAAGGCATGCGGAGGCGAACAGATAAGTAATGCGATGAGATGAAACATGCCAATCCCTTGAGCCGTTCATAGTCTGATCTATAGCGATGAGTACATCCTTACTCACGGCGACTAATCTCACACTTGTTTCAGAATATGTCAACACCTGATAATCAAATTGACAACACTGAAAATATCCTGAAGCAATCAGAGTTCCGTGGTCTGAATGGTCAGCGCCAACGCCCAAGCGCTACAGACCATCAGTGTTTCTCCCAAACCCTGAAACCGGCCGGCGTGCATCAGACCCGTGCCTATCAACCAGGCATACATCGAGCCCAGCAACGCGCCTGCCGTACCCAAGCGATCGCCAAAGCGCAGCCGTGATGACTGACCGGTTCCAGGGCACCGGCGCCATGCTGGCCGGTGATGATCACGGTCTGCTTCATCATCGCCACAGCGATGGCGCCCTTGATGCGCAAGAGCGCCGAGCGCACGGGCATTGATGCCCCGCCTGCGGGAGCTGCCGCAGGCTGCGAGCTTTTGACTTTGCCTTTAAAAGACAAGATCAAATTATCGCAGCCTTCCGCAGCTCCTTCAGGGGATTGTGGGCAGCTTAGGCCTGCGGCAGTTTGCGGAAGCCCACAGCCAAGCGATTCCAGCCGTTGATGGTGTTGATCGCCACTGTCAGGTCAACCAGTTCCTTCGGCGAAAATTGCGCAGCGACGACTTCATAGTCTTCGTCCGGCGCGTGGGTCAGGCTCAGTTGTGTCAGCGACTCGGTCCACAGCAGCGCGGCACGCTCACGCTCGCTGAAGAACGGCGCTTCCCGCCATGCCGTTACGGCGAACAGGCGGCGTGGGGTTTCGCCGTCCTTGATCGCGTCGGCGGTGTGCATGTCGATGCAGAATGCGCAGCCGTTGATCTGTGAAGAGCGCAGCTTGACCAGTTCGAGCAGGCTCTTTTCCAGCGACAGTTTCGAGACGGCATTTTCCAGCGCCATCATCGCTTTCATGGCATCGGGGGAAGCGGTGTAGAAATCGGCACGAGATTGCATGGTGGGCTCCGGGGTAGCGATTGAATGTGTGGCTACGTTAGTCCCCAGGGGTGGTTCGGCAAATAGCCAATATTGCAGAAGAACGGTAGGCCACTTGGCGCGGCGACTGACCGCTCGTCACTCGACGGGCACCAAGGTTTCAGTGCGCAAGACCAATATCAGGTAATCCCCTTTATCAGGAGACGTACCATGATGACGCGCAAATTCACTTCGTTATTGTTGGCCGGCCTGCTCGCCACGGCGTCCGCCGCCAGCTTCGCGGCCAATGACAGCACCGATGCGACGGGCACCAAGTCCGGCGGCGCCAGCAGCTCGACCATGCCGCCAGACAACACCCCGGGCTCGCCATCGGGTGGCAGCGGTTCTGGCGGAACCAATAACGGCACCGGCACTGGTACTGGCTCGGGCATGGGCACCGGTACGGGTACCAATGGCGGCGCCAGTGGCTCGGGTTCCGGCGCGGGCGGTGGCACCGGTTCGGCCGGCGGCGGCACGGGTGGCGCGGGCGGTGGCACGGGCGGCTGAACGAACAAGAGCCATCCCAGATAGTCCTGCTTACATCAGGACCCAATGTGGGAGCGAGCCTGCGCGCGGAAGCGGTCTGTCAGCCAACCTTGATGCAAGCTGACACACCGATTCGCGAGCAGGCTCGCTCCCACTTCTGATTTCTGTTGATTGAAAGAATCAGCGATCCGACCGCATCAGTTCGGCAAAACCTTCTTCCGGCGCATACACCGCCGCGCGATTGCGTCCGGCGTTTTTCGCCTGATACAACGCCGCGTCCGCGCGCTGGATAAACACTTGCGGGCTGTCGTTGCCATGCGGAATAAATGAATAACAGCCCAGACTCACCGTGAGATAACCGGTCGGCGACCCACTGTGGATGATGTGCTTGTCGATCACGCTGCGGCGAATCTGCCCGGCAATCGCCAGCGCACCGTTGATGTCGGTGTCCGGTAGCAGCACGGCAAATTCTTCGCCGCCGTAACGCACCGCCAGATCCGACTTGCGTTGGCAGCAGGCCTTCACCACTTGCGCCACCTGCGCCAGGCATTGATCGCCGGCGACATGGCCGTAAGCATCGTTGTAACGCTTGAAGAAATCGATATCGAGCATGATCAGGCTGACCGGGCTGACCTGGCGCGCGCCCCGGGCAAATTCAATGTCCAGCGAGCGCTCGAACAAGCGCCGATTGGCCAACCCGGTCAGGCTGTCGTGGGTGGCGATCTGCTCCAGCGCCAGTTGCGCCTTGCGCAGGTTTTTCTCGATACGTTCGCCATCGCGCACTTGATGAATGAACACCCAGCCGAACAGGCCAACCCCGAGAATCACCAGCGCGACAATCACGCTGGACTGAAAGGCGCGGTCATACCAGCCCTGCAGAATCGTGTCTTGCGACGTCGCAGCAGAGACCACCAGCGGATACGAGGCGAGCTGTCGATAGCCATACAAGCGGGTCACGCCGTCGACCACGGAGTTGAGCATCGCGGTGCCAGCGTTAGCGTTCGGCAGCAGGGTTTGATAGATCTCGCCGTGGGCCACCGAGGTATTGATCAACGACTCATCAAAGGGCCGTCGCGCCAGCAAGGTGCCGTCGGTCAGCGCCAGAAACATGATGCCGCTGTCATCGAGGCTGAAGCTTTTGAAGAACTGATCGAAGTAGGACATGCGGATGCCCGCCATCAGCACGCCCTGAAAGTTGCCGAGCTGGTCGTTGACGCGTCTGGAAATCGGAATGATCCACTCGCCGTTTTCGCGGCTGCGAATCGCCGGGCCGATGTGCGCAACGGTCGAAGCATTCTGCTGATGGAACTTGAAATAGTCGCGATCGGCCACGCCGTTGCCACGAGGCAGATCGGCGAACGAGGTGATGATCCACTGCCCTTCGCGATCGAAGAGAAAGATGCCATGCAGCTGATCCAGTTGGTGCGCGCGGCGGGCAAAGATCCGCTGCAACCGAGGGCGCTGCGCCGCCCCGTAACCATCGTCCTGAATCCAGTCGACCAGGCTGGTCATCACCAGATCCGCCGCCCGCACGGTGTCCTCGGCCTGCTGCGCCATGGCCCGGGTCAGGTTGCCCGAAGCCATTTTCGCCACCGCCAGATCCTGACGCCGCGACTGCTCCAATTGCAGGTACAGCAGACCGCACAGGCACAGGCTCACCGCAACGATAAACAGCACCGCCGCTTTGCGAAGCGGCAACCGTTTGAGCGTGCCGGGGGCCTGATGCGGATCGTGAATGGGGATTGGCAAAAGCATGTCCTGGGCAGGTACGACAGGGGCGCGAGCCCGAAACCCTTGTATGTGTGAGCGTAGCCCACCGGAATGTACCGGGCAAACGCCCGCCTCCCGCCCAGTTATCGGCGCGTCGCGAGTTTGGATGATCGCTTTTCGTCGATTTATTTACGATTGCTTCTTTACGGTTAATCAGTTGTGCAGGGCCAGGCGTCGCATCGCGCTGGTCAGGTGTGTGCGGGCACTTTGCGCATCGCCTTCACGCATCTGTTCATAGGCGCGCTGCGCAATCGCATGAGGCACCGGTTTCAATTCACGTTGGGTTGCCATCGCCAGCAGCTGCACCTGCGCAGCGCGTTCCAGGTAATACAGATCGTCCCAGGCTTCGGCAATGGTCGGCGCGGCGACAATCACACCGTGGTTTTTCAGAAAGAGAATGTCGGCATCGCCCATGACGCTGGCAATGCGGTCGCCTTCGGATGCGTCCAGCGCGAGACCGTTGTAATCCTCGTCCACCGCCGTCCGTCCGTAAAACTTCAGCGCAGTCTGCCCCAGCCACAGCAGCGGCGGGCCTTGCAACAGGCACAACGCGGTGGCGTGGGGCATGTGCGTATGGAACGCGACTTTTACCCGTGGCAGTTGTTGGTGCAGGCGCGCGTGGATATAGAACGCGGTTGCTTCGGGCTCGCCATCGCCAGCGACCACATTGCCGGCGAAGTCACAGACCAGCAGATTCTGCGCGGTCACTTCCGAAAAAGCGTAGCCGTATGGATTGACCAGAAACAGATCATCATGCCCCGGCAGCATCGCCGAAAAATGATTGCAGATGCCCTCCTCCAGCCCATGCAGGGCTGCCAGTTGAAAGCACGCGGCGAGTTCGTTGCGGGCGGTGATGATCGCCTCGGTGTCCAGATGCAGCGTTGCGCTTGGTCTGGCTTTGCCAGTGCCGCTCAAGATATGCGCCATGGCAATTCTCCTTAGGTCCAGCCGAGGGATTTGAACAGCGGCAGCACTTGATCGAGGCTGGACAGGATCGCGTCGGGGCGATAGTCCGGCAATAACTGACGACCCGTGCCGCGATCGATCCACACGCAACGAAAACCCATGTCCCGCGCCGCCGTGTGATCGAGCATGGGGCTGGCGCAGATGTGCACCACTTCATCCCGGGTCACGCCCAATTGCTCATGAGCGTAGTCGAACAGGCGCGGCGCCGGTTTGTAGGCACCGGCCTGTTGCGCGGTGATCACCCGGTCGATATGGCCGCCGAGTTGCGCGACGTTGCCGGCAATAATGTCGTCGTCGGTGTTGGAGACGATGCACAGCTTGAAGCCCATGACTTTGAGCTGCGCGAGGGTGTCGACCACTTCGGCAAATGGCGGCATGTTGGGGATGGCTGTCGCCAGGCGTTGACTGTCCTCGGGCTGGCTCGGCAAGCCCAACTCTGTCAGCGCCAGTTGCAGGCCGAGGGTGCTCAGTTCGCGAAAGGAACGGTGCGGCGGTGTTTGTTCCAGACGATGCTCGTGACAGTCGTAGACTTCGATCAACTTAGCGGCGTCGACGGCGTGCTCGCCCTTGTCGCTGAGCAGTTTCTCGACCACGGCTTTCAGTCCTTCATCCCACTGAATCAGCGTGCTGTAGCAATCGAAGGTCAGCCATTGCGGGCGTGGCGTGTTGTTCAAGGTCATCGGTCGATTCCTCCAGAGTGAGGACTTCAGCTTATGAGCGTGCGGTGATAGTGTGAAATTAAATAAATTCGTCATCGTCATTCGCAAATCAACTATCAGGAACACCGCCATGCTGGATCTGGAATTGCTGAAAACCTTTGTCTGCGTGGTCGACGAAGGCAGCTTCACCCGCGCAGCCGAGCGTGTGCACCGCACGCAATCGACAGTCAGCCAGCAGGTGCGCAAACTCGAGGATCTGGTCGGCCACCCGCTACTCCTGCGCGACCGCACCGGAGTGAACGTCGCGGTCACCGAACACGGCGAACTGCTGATCCACTATGCGCGCCGGTTACTGGCGCTGTCCGCCGAAGCCACGCAAGCGCTGGCCAGTGACGTCGACCTGGAAGTGCTGCGCATCGGCATGCCGGAAGACTTCGACGCCCGGCGCATGGCACTGATCCTCGCCGGCTTCACCCGCAACCATCCGCAAGCGCGCCTGGAAACCATCAGCGGCATGAGCCTCGACCTGCGCCAACGCCTCGACGCCGGCGACATCGACATTGCCCTGATCAAACGCGAACCCGACAGCGGCCCGGCATGGGCTACCTGGCCGGAACGACTGGTATGGGTCAAAGGCACCGAATTCGACACCTCCAGCGGTGTGCTGCCGCTGGCTCTGTTTCCGCAGGGCTGCCTGTACCGACAGCGGGCTATTCGCCTGCTCGATGTGGCGCAGCGACCGTGGCGAGTGGCGTTCGGCAGCCACAGCCTGACCGGGATACAAGCGGCGGTGGCGTCCGGGTTGGGGGTTTCGGTGCTGCCGGTTTCGGCGCTATTGCCAGAGCATGAGGTGTGCACGGATTTGCCGGAGTTGGCGCCGACGGAACTGGCGCTGGTTAGTCGTGAGGGAGTGTTGAGCGGGTTGCAGCGGGGGCTGGTGGAGTTTTTGCGTGGGGAATTGGGGGTGGATGCGGGGGGATTTGCGTGAGTCCCCCGGGGTTGTTTATTCGGGTTTGTTGATTTCGCGGAGCAGGTCGGCGGTGGGGATGTTCATGGTGTTTGAGTAGTAGGTTTTGTAGCCAAAGGCGGTGATGACGACTTTGCA
Organism: Pseudomonas sp. GXM4; assembly: GCF_008923895.1. NCBI lineage: Bacteria > Pseudomonadati > Pseudomonadota > Gammaproteobacteria > Pseudomonadales > Pseudomonadaceae > Pseudomonas > Pseudomonas sp. GXM4. The sequence continues at coordinate 8,835 of NZ_WBRZ01000037.1, read as the reverse complement.
GGGGATTTGGGTTTTATTGTATAGGAGGTTATTTAGCTCCGTTGTTGACAGGTGACGTTGTGAACTACGGTCGCTGGAGGTTTCAACCAGAAACGCGCTGGTGAGATAGGAAGATTTCTCTTTCTCTCTCTTGCTCACGTCTGAATCAATCAAACCTACGGCAGAAAATTGCATTGCTTTATCAACCGAGAAATCATGGTCATCCGCCAAGGCACACTCAAGCGTCCCTGACGCCATACCGACTCCCTCTCCACGATTAAAAAGATCCAGAACATCAACGTCCGATTGATATCGGATAGCGTACAACCGAAAACTTTCTCTTTCGACCGACACATAATTCAAATTTGCTGGAGGCTTCGCATGGTCTTTCGCACAGCCGGAACAAACGGCTAACAATGCGCAAAGCAAAAATCTGCACATCACGAAAACTCCCTCATGACTGATTCGAACAACAAATCGCTTGCGGATTTAGCTCCAGAGATAGGTGCGACAAATAGACCTTTAGCGTCTGCATGATTGGTATCTACGTTAGCATTAAGGGAAGGACCGCAAGATATGAGCCATTTTTCGCCAAAATCCGCTACACCATCTGAAGGATCTCTTTGAGTAGGCATCGCTCTGACGTTTATCCAATCCTCCGCAATGGGCTCGGGACGCTCACGATAGATATCCGAGCCTACCCACACCAATGCGCCTTCACCGACAGGGTCCAAAGTAATCAGCATAGGCACTCTGTACCCCCACTCCGACATTATTCTCGTAAGGTGCGCCCCATTCCACCCCCCAAGACTATGTCCAATAATGTAGATAGGGCAGCTTTTGTACGGTATCAGACTCAAAACATGTCGCTGAATATCTGACTTGCCTCTGACCTCGTTGTAGCCCAGCCACTCCGACTTGTATTTCCCCTCATCTTGTAACGACTCAGCACGCTTATTAAAGTCCAGCCACGCCCGTTGTATATTTCGATACGGCCCAGAGAAGTAATAACTCTCCTTATCCCCGGCCCCACCAATAAAAAGCACGATCACCTTGGTACTTTCCACCGGCACAGGCTTGGCGCTGACATCCTTCTTGTCGGTCAGCGTATGCTCCTTGTGCAGCTTGTAAGTGTTGCCCTTCGCGCACGTTACCGTCTCCGCAGCCATTGCCTCACTCCTCCAGAAACAGCTTGATGGTTTCAGGCAGGTGCGAACTGACTTCGTGAGTAAACCCGTCGGCATCAGACACGCCATGCTCCATGCGCCCGTCGGCGCGCTGGATCATGTAGGGATGGTTGGGCATCGGTTCGCCAGTTACATCGTTGACCAGTTTCAACTTGTCGGTGAAGTGCACCGGCATCGGCAGCAGACCACTGAAAGGCGCCGCGACTACGGTGTCGCCAATGATCACCGTGCCTGAACCGCCGATGACGACATTGCCGTGGCCACCGGTGCTGTCCAGCGTCGCCGCGTTCAAGCCATTGATGAACACGGTGCCAGATACAGCGCCGCTGATCGCACTGCCGCAAGCGGACTTGTCGGTCATGCGCGCAGCCGCCAGTCCATCAAAATTGACATTTGGCGAGCCGCTGACGATCGGGTTGGTGCCGTGTCCCGGCAACGGGCAAGCGGTGGGGTCGGTGACGCGGGCAGCGGGTTTTCCGCTCATGAACAGCTCATTGCAATGTGTCGTGCAGATCCTTTGAGGCGCGCAGCATGCGCGAATTTGCCAAGCGCTACAAATCGTCAGGCAAAAAAGGCGCTCATGCAAGCGCCTCTTTTCATAGGCTGTTACTGATGCTCACCGTACCGGCGGTACCCGAATATCCCCCGCCCGGCACTGCGTCTTCACCCCTTTGCCACACGCGCCGAACTGCAAATCCCTGTCCATGCACACCCGCACTTCCGACAGCTGCGGGCCGCTGCAAACCACCGCAATTCCGTCCTCGGGAATACCCGGATTGGCCTTGCGAAACAGATCGACAATTTCCTGCGCTTCGAAGTAATACGACGTCGAGCCGAACGGCTGTAACGCCTGCGGAATCTTCACAGCGCCGAGGGCCTGATCGGACTTGTCCAGATAGCCCTCCGCGCCGAGACCGCTGCAGGTGCCGTGCTTGGACCATTCGTGATCGAGGAGTTTTTTCGTCGGGTACATCGTCAGGCCCTTGCTGGTTTCTGCCGCCGATAGCCTGGTCAGCGGCGGACAGGATTCTGGCCAGCCGCCCTTGGCGTATTGCGGCCACAAACCGTGCAGGACAAAACCATAACCCTTGCCGGTGCACTGCGCGTCGTCCTTGTGCGACAGACAAAAAGTCGGCGACCAGGACAGCGCCAGCAGGTAGTAGTCGAACACCCCCGCCACCGATTCGGCCTGCGCTTTGTTCGACGCCGGCTGACGCGCCGAACTCATGCCGATGCTACCGGCCGTCAGCGCGATCAGCGCCAGAATTGTAAACAGCTTTTTCATTGACCCGTTCCTTGGGACGCCTGCGTCCGTGGTTTTCGTTGTTGGCCAGGCTTGGCCAGTGCTGATTTCGACACGCTTGTATTGCAAGCGCATGACGCAAGGCAAGGCCCTGCGCCGTGCAAAGGTCTACGCTGAACAGGCAGACATCCAACAAGGGAACCGACATGAGTAAAGCAGACGAACTCGCCGCCAGACTCAAGCAGACACGGCATACCCAGGCTGATGCGGCGCTGGAAATCGATTGCTGGCCTGCTCAGGTGTACGACTTGTACCACCGCATCGAAGCCTGGCTACAGCCAGTCACCGAAGTAGGACTGAAGATTCGGCGCAATCCTACGCACGTTTGCGAAAGTTCGCCGGACGGCGAAAGCCACGACTACGCCATCGATCAGTTGGTGATCGAAGCGAACAATCACAGTCTGATTTTCGATCCGATTGCACGGTTTACCGAGGATGGCGCCGGGCGCGTGCAGATTACTCTGGAAGACAGGAATACCTATCTGCTGCGCACTGTCGATGAACACCACGAAAGTCACTGGTGGTTGCAGACGGTTGAAACCGGGCAGGAATTGGATGCCATCGCGCTGACCGAGAACAACCTGTTGCAGGTGGTTCAGGAAGGGCTTGGCCTCTAGGATCGACCGGCCCGGCAGAATTTTATCAACCCGCTCAGAGTTACACGAATGACACGTTTGATTCAAAACCAGCAACAACTCGCTCAATGGGTACGTGAAGTCAAAGGTTCAATGGATATTGCCGTAGCCTTTTGGGGCAAAGGTGCCATTTCAGAACTGGGTCTTGATCAACGCCAGAGCGACGTCCGGATTCTGCTTGACCTGTCCGCAGGGGCGACCAACCCCGCAGTGGTGAGAGAATTGCTCGAACTTCATCCAACGAAGGTTCGCAGCCTTCCCCGACTCCATGCCAAAACCTACATCGGCGACAATGAGCTGATCGTAGGGAGCGCCAACGCGTCAGCAAATGGCTTGGGCATTGAAGGCCAGGCAGCCAGTCACTGGATTGAACTTGGCATCCTCACTGACGATATCGTGGCCTTACAAGACGCCAAGCGCTGGTTCGCTGAACGTTGGTCTGAGGCGTGGCCAATCGATGTCGACAGTGATTACTTCAAACAAGTCGAAGCGGCCTGGAACGCTCGACAAGAATTCCGCCTGGTGCAAGACACTCAGCCAGACTCGCTCATCGCGGCGGCCATGAAAAACCCTGAAGCTTTCGAGTCGGAACGTTGGTTTGTCACTGTCGACATTCACGATATGTCCGCCAAAGGCAAAAAGGCTTTGGTGCAAAAGTCGAAGGAACAGGGGGCTCCGGCATTTGGCTGGGAGAGCTGGAACGATATCCCGCCGAATGCGCACTTCATCAGTTTCTATCACGATGGGAAGCGGTTCTGTTTTGCAGAAGAGGACGGTGCCGATGAGCCCGTCTTTTACTCGGCTGCAGGGCAATCCGAGTTCATGCAGTACGTGGACGCCAGTCATATTCCAGGCTACAAAAACAACTTGGGAGCACTGCGCGAATGGCTACCGCTGTTGCGCAAAGCCAAGGCGAGTACTTCCGACTGGGATTCCGAGGGGGGAATGTGTATGCGTCTAAGGATGTTTGCCGCGTTAAATCTGTCAGAACTATAAATCCCTGCCTCCCCTCAACTGAACGCTGGCGCTGGTGGCGTGGCTCGGCACATTGAGTCCGGACCCGGGATGACACCTGTGGAAGGCTTTCACTAAACTGGGCCACCTTCCCTTTCAGAAGCCCGATCTCAATGACAACACTAAAAAGCACGATGATCCTCGGCGGCCTGCTGACCCTGGCGACTGGCGCTCACGCCGACCCCGCCACGTCCCACCTCGACAGCATTCAGCAACAAGGCCAGTTGCGCGTCTGCACCACCGGCGATTACAAGCCCTACACCTTCAAGCGCAGCGACGGCGACTTCGAAGGCATCGACATCAGCATGGCCCGCTCCCTGGCCGACAGCCTCGGCGTCAAGGTGCAATGGGTGCAGACCACCTGGAAAACCCTGATGCCCGACATGCAGGCCGGCAAATGCGACATCGGCATGGGCGGCATCTCGGTCACACTGGAACGGCAGAAAAAAGCCTACTTCAGCAACACCCTCGACACCGACGGCAAGATCCCGCTGGTGCGCTGCGCCGACCAGTCCAAATACCAGACCATCGACCAGATCAACCAGCCCAACGTGCGCCTGGTGGAACCTGCCGGCGGCACCAACGAAGCTTTCGTTCACGCCTTCCTGCCCAGAGCGCAACTGGCCCTGCACGACAACGTGACGATCTTCCAGCAACTGCTCGACAACAAAGCCGACGTGATGATCACCGACGCCTCGGAAGCGCTGTATCAGCAGAAACTCAAACCGGGGTTGTGCGCTGTGAATCCGCATAAGTACATGCAGTACGGGGAGAAGGCTTACCTGCTGCCACGCGACGACATCAGCTGGAAACTGTATGTCGATCAGTGGCTGCATTTGAGCAAGGTCACTGGCAAGTATCAGCAGACGTTGGGTGAGTGGATTGCGGTGCCGCAGTAAGCCACTGCCCCCCGCCGGCCACCGCGCGCGTTGAGGGAACGGTTCGCTCAATGCACGCGGTGTCGGGAATCTGAACATGCTCAAACTGAATGCATTCCTGGCCGGCCTGCTGTTCGGCGTCGGTTGGGGGATAGCCGGCATCTGCCCTGGCCCGGCAGTGACCATCCTGTTGACCGGCCACTGGCAGGCAATGGTTTTCGTATTGGCGATGCTCGCAGGCATGGGGTTATTTACGCTGCTGGAAACCCGACGCAACCCGTGACCGCAGAACAACCGGCATTCAGGCGCATGGCACCGACGGCGGCCAGTGTCGGTGGGGGTCAATGTTTTGCATAAGAGCGCGGATTGGATGATCTCCCCAGCCACGCACTCGTCGAGATCTGCGCCAACGATTTGAACGAGGGCCTGGCGAACCAGTAGCCTTGCATCAGGTAAATGCCGCAATCGGCGAGAAAGTCTCTTTCCTCGGCATTTTCTATGCCCTCAGCGATCACTTCCACGCCCAGCTCTCTGCACATGTTCACCACGTTGCGCACGATCGTCTGGCGTACGCGGTCACGGTGAATATTGCGGATCAGCGCCATATCCAGCTTGATCAGGTCCGGTTGAAAATCCGCCAACAAGTTAAGGCCGGAATAGCCTGCGCCAAAGTCGTCGATGGCCGTCTTGAAACCAAACTCACGATACTCACGCAAGATATTCATCAAGTGTTTGTTGCTTTCAACGTGCTCGCCTTCCACGGCTTCGAAGATCAGCCGCTCCAGCGGAAAGCCGTACGTGCGCGCCGCTTCCAGCGTGCTGCGAATACACATCTCCGGCCGGTAAACGGCATTCGGCAGAAAGTTGATCGACAGGTACTGCGTCATGCCCAAGTCAGCCGCGGTGGAAATCGCCCGCACTCGACACAGTTGATCGAATCGATAACGGTTCTGATCGTCCACCTGTTCCAGGACAGACAAGGCGCCTTCGCCGTTCACGCCGCGAACCAACGCTTCATGGGCAAACGTCGTTTGATCGCGCAGGTCCACAATGGGCTGGAAAGCGAAGGCGAAATCCATCTCTGGCACGCCTTTGTTCCTACAGCCCTGGCAGCCTCCGGGAGACGCGAATGATTTTGGAAAGTCGGTCATGAACCACCTGATGACGGCGTGCAACCTTCCATGGCGATAAATAAAACAGCTGCTGGCCTTAGTTATCTGCAAACAAGGCAATAACTTCAGCCCCGCGGCGCCTGAATAGTTGAAGGCACCGCGTGCGCCAAGTTGAAAAGATCAGGTGCGGAAATGCGCGGTCATTCGCTGCAGGTCCTGCCCCAGTGACGCCAACTCAATCGTCGCCGCCGCGCTTTCTTCGCTGGCGACAGCCGACTGGTCAGCCACATCACGCACACTGACAATGCTGCGGTTGATTTCGTCGGCCACGGCACTTTGCTGCTCGGCGGCGGCCGAGATCTGCAGACTCATCTCTTGGATCGTACCGATGGACTGATTGATCTCGGTAATCGCCAATTCGGCCTTCTGCGCCAGTACCACCGTATCGAGGGTGCGTTCGCGGCTTGAGGTCATCAGCGCCGCGGCCGCTTGCGTGCCTTGTTGCAGGGTGACGATCAGCGCTTCGATTTCCTTGGTCGAGTCCTGCGTGCGCTGCGCCAGCGAGCGCACTTCGTCTGCCACCACAGCAAAACCACGACCCTGCTCACCCGCCCGCGCGGCTTCGATAGCGGCGTTCAACGCGAGCAGATTGGTCTGCTCGGCGACGGCTTTGATCACATCGATGACTTTGCCGATCTGCTCGCTGTCCTGAGTCAGCACATTCATCGCACCGCCCAACTCTTCAATGGCTATGGCAAGTTCGCTGATCTGCACCGTCGCCTGCTTGACCACCGTGCTGCCATGGCGCGCCTGCTGATCGGCGAGGGTCGCGGCAGCGGAGGCATCGGTGGTGTTACGCGCAACTTCCTGCACCGTCGAAGCCATTTCGTGCATCGCCGTGGCAACTTGATCCACTTCACTTTTTTGCTGACGTACACCTGCGCTGGTCTGCTCGCTCATGGCCGAGAGCTTTTCCGCAGAGGTGGAAATCTGCGTGACACCATTGCCGATACCTTGCACCAGCGTGTTCAGGTTCTGCGCCATCTCCTGCATCGCATTTTGCAGATCGCCCAACTCATCTTTGCGCGCAGACCTGGCCTGGACCGTCAGGTCGCCTTTGGCAATCCGCCGTGCCAGATCAACCGTCAGCGCTAGCGGCGCAGTGATCTGGCGCGAGATGACCACCGAAGCCAACAGCCCGATCACCAGCGCCAACGCAGTCAATACCGCCATCTGAATAAAAGCCGAATGCTGATCCTCATGTGCAAGGCGCTGCTGGGTGTCCATCAGGCCACTCATGATCTTGTCCATCGCCTTGCTTTCCTGGTCGACCTGCTCGCGCATGTTCTGCTTCTGCTCAAACAGTCCGGCCACTTCCACCAGTACTTCGCGATAACGCCGCATGCCGGCGTGGGCTTCTTCCAGTTGGCTCGACAGCGCCGTCGGCAGGCTGGTGCGCGCCTTGCTGATATCACTCAAGAAGCTATCGATGGTTTCCATCAGCAGTTTTTTGTTCACGTCGTTGGGCACCGCAATGTAACGACGCAACATCAGGCGAAACGTGGTCATGCCATTGCGCAAGTCGGCCACCGTACGCAGCTCCCGAACGCGTTCACCATCGGCAGACGCCAGTGCACTGGTCGTGGTGCCTTCAAGCATGCCGGCAAAAGTTTGCGCGTACTTGTCCGACAGCGCCGTCAGCGGTTTCAACGCATCCGTGGCCGACTGGTCGGCAGCGATCAGCCGTTTGACCTTCTGGTCGTAGGCAACAATCGTGGTTTGCAACGCCTTCAGGGCTTGCTGGTTTTCAGCGCGGGTCAAGGTGTCCAGCGCCTTGCCCACAAGGCCCTGCAAGACATTCAACTGCGCGTTATAGGACTCGGCGAACGCTGCGTCAGCGGCGGCTTCGTACTGTTTCTCGGACAGACGCATATTTTGCGTAGCGTCATTCAACGTGCCGATCAGACGCGTCGTACTCAAGCGATCAACCAGCACGCTGTTGCTGTTATAGCCAATGAAGGCAACCGCCAAAACGGCCAGCAGAAGAATGCCGAAGCCGGTTCCCAGCTTGCGGGAAACTTTGATGTCACCGAGGAAATTCGATGCTACTGCCATATTCAGCCTCAAACGTCCTGACGTGAAACGCCAGGCACAAAAATTGATCTCCGGTAACCACAGTCACCGTCCAGACATTCGGGGGGTCGTCATCCAAGGCGTAATACGGGACGCTCCAGCTGTCCCGGAAATGCAAATGCCGATGCTGTTGAAGCGTCGAAAAGAGACCCGACACGAGCACCGGCAGACAAACCCAGCACGTCGCAACAGAGCATTTGCACGCTGGATTTATCGTTTCAGCAAAGGTGTCTGGAGGGATGCTATTAATTTTGCGAAAACTTGTACAACTTTATATTTTTGTATAATCGTTGAACTTTTTGAGTGGCGTGATGACGCATTGCCATCATGATTTGTGGCACATCGCTATTGGCGTAAAACGGGGTTGAAAATGCGGATTCAAATGCCTGGCCACGCAATCACTGCCTCGACGCGTCCGGTGTATGGTATGTGGCGTGTGGTGGGCATGGGTACACGCAGATTGCCTTGAGGGCCATGCAGTGATGGTTTGGATTGCTTACCAGCGGACCCGGTTGAGGAAGCCGAAATCTGCGGTTGAGTCGGCGGGGCAGTTTGGCTAGATCTGCAAGCGTAAGCCGTCACCTTAAGGTGACG
>NZ_WBRZ01000369.1:0-4286 GCF_008923895.1 Pseudomonas sp. GXM4 | reverse complement strand
ACTCCATCCAGAAAACCGCAACAGGATCCTCAGTCCGAACAAACAACGGAAGCGCGGAGCTTGATAGAAGCCGCTCATCAATATCGGAAAGATATACTTTTTTATATGTAACACCGAGACCAGAACATTCCGAAAGCAACTGCTCCGTCAACTGAGTTGTCGCGATATCCGCCTCGACAATCAATAATATATCAACACTGAAACCTAAATCACTCATCATATGAAAAATATGCGCAAGGAACTAGTTTATTGGGACGCAAAGGCCAACGCGAGACCATCGAACACTCTACAATTTTTACGCAAGGACCAGAGTCTCGACCAAAGAAACGAATGAATGCCACTTCTTCTTGCTGTAGCACATTTCCGAGAGAGAAACGGACGAGCCCGATGGTATCAACGGCAGACAATACCGTCGTCGAATTCCATATAATGTTATTACTTTTACCAATCAACTCTATGCCAAGTTGCGCACCTTTTATATCAGCAGACAGGTACACATATACAAAAATAGAGTTGTACGGACCGGAACCTTTAATTTGATATTCAATGTATCCTCCGATCGGCACCTCTTTGCCAAGCCGATAATCTCTTGGCTTACGAGAACGATAATTTTTATCGAGAAAATCGTCCATGCGTTTCAGGTCTACAGCAGGCAGGTCAGGGCCCACGGTTAGCAATCCAATCAGCTTTTCATGTCTAAGCAGTTTTGCTTCGCACTTTGCAACATAGTCATGTTGTTCTTTTAGTCGCTTACCTAACAACTCCTCTGCGTATGACACAGTGGAAAAACCTTCTGCGCTATAAGCTTTTGCCGCGGCTCTGGATTCTTGTAACGCGGGAGTATCCAGAAATGGGTAACCATCCAGATTCTCTGCCAGTTCCAAGTAACCACCCTCATCATCTTCTTTCCAAACAACGAGATGATAAACAATTTGATGGCAAACATCCGTTAAACATTGACGCAACTCTCTTTGACAGGAAGGATCAATTCGATTGAACTTCGGAAAATAAAAAAACTCCATCCGTAGCAATCGAATTTCCAATCCTGGGTTTGAGTTATCGGATTGCGACAAGCCCCAGGTAACTGCATGAGGATGGTAGTACTCTCTTTTGTCAATAGGTGCCCAAGAACAACTCGACCAGAACCTTGGCGTATGTTCGTTAAACACTTGGAGGTGGTATGGATTGGCTAAGTTTAGTTTCTGCTCGTGATAAGGTACGACAATACAAATCTGAGCTTTATGCTTACAAACGCGATAAAGCTCTTTCATTGTAAATATCAGATCGGACACATGCTCCAAGCTGTGAGATGCATGAACAAGCTCAACGGAACTGTCTCCAAAAGGTAGCGGCCTGTCAAGATCCGCGACCACTTGGACACCTGGCAATGGAAATCGGTCGACACCAATAAATCCAGGAAGACACTTAGGTCCACAGCCGATGTCCAGTTTCATAGCCAACACCTATATAGCTAATACTTCCGCAAAAGGAGATACAGGGATACGTTTCAAACCCGCATATCGATACTTAACAAACTCAAACATGTATACAGGGTGAGCCGCCCGCGCAAACACACGAAGCCTGTATGTCGTTGAAGAGGAAGCCAGGACGTGATCCACAGCGAACTCGACCGGCAAAGACAAGTCCACTCCGCTCAACGCGACAACCCTATTTAGAATAATAGACCCGGATGGCCCAATAAGTTCGATACCAACCAGTCCATCCTGGAGACCATCCGTTGTAAAAGCAATCAAAAAAGATCTGATATTAGTTGCAATATTCAATTCATACTCGATGTATGGTACATCATGTAACGATTTGGATAACTCTAAGACAGCACCAACATTCTTACGCTTGACGTCTAGTAAAAATTCTTTCATGCGGCCGAACTGTGGCATTAAGCTGTCCCACAAATCGTGCTTACGAGACATGAAGCCTAAACGCTTGGAATTCGAGGTTGCCTGTCGTAACCGAGCTAGTTCCGCCAGACTTTCAATCAGTTTTTGCGGATTTTTTATTGAATCATTACCCGCAACAGCAATACTCCCACCACTATTTCGAGAAATAAGCTTAAGCCTGCTTTCAACGGTAGTAAATCCATTAAAGGTAGTAGAACTGGATATCGAGTGCAACACATTACAACTGATTACGCCGGAAAACTTCTCTTCGCAGTACTCTCTATTGTTCTTTTTAAACATAGCAAACTTGGAAAAATCCAAATTCTCCAACATATCAGACCAAGAACGAGCACTAAACGGTGAAGAGACAACATAACCAACCTCCAATTTTTTTAATTCGGAATATGGAAAGTCATCAGGAACCACCAACACTGCGTTGAGTACATTCGCAGACATAGCTACGTTTGTAGTCTTGTACACATTATTGATCGACTCACTTGGTGCATGGATAAGAATATCCGGGCTATATTTGGACATTTGCAAAAGTGCAGTTTCCCAATTTAGCTCAAACGGCATCGTTATCAGTTCTAGTCGATCATGCTGCTTAAAGTCTTCAAAAAACTCTGCATTAGCGCCTCCAACAATAAGTTGAATACTTCTACCTGACTCAACATATTTGAGAAATGCTGGTAGCATGATATCCAGTAGCGCAGACAATCGATGACTACCACCTGCAAACGCGATAACCAACTGTTCGCGTGCAGTAGAAACTTCAGCAGTGCTTATTTTCATGTCTCGAAATGTCGGCGGAAACCACTCAACGTTCGAGTGAAGCAAATGCTCTTTGAAATACTCGAGCAAAGGTAGAGTGCTCGTAAGAACACCAGAAAAATCTTTGAGTTTATGTCTCAGCGTCTTTTTACTGAAATCCTCGAAACCACTCATTTCCTTGGTTTCTTGAAGAAGTGTCAAATTATCATCGGTAAAATAATAGCAGGGGATTTGCAGTTTATGTGCCGCATCAATCCATTCAAAAAATGGATCCAACTGCCTTACAAAAATAACGCAGCTCGCATGTGCAATTTCTGACAATGGCCAATGCCCTGGAACGATTACGCGTACGCGGCTTTTCCACTCTTCAGGCAAAAAGTCAAATGTAACGGTAGTACTAGCGCTCGGGTGCGCAGTCAAGACCAATATTTTTCTTTTTTCATCGGAGTCGATTAATGAGCTGGCGATATCGAAATTATTTCTGCTACGAGCATGGGCGAAAGCCATCTCTTTAGCTGCAATGACTGTGCAATGGGTTGTTGTCTGCGGCAGACTGAAAACATCATATTCTTCAAAGTTTGAAGGCCTCAGAGAAATATCACGCTCCTGCCTGATTCTTTCTTCAGAACCCCAACTATCTAATGCGTATGTTTTACCGAGACTGTCATTGGTCGCAGGGCCGCCAACTTCGCCAACAGAAATATCTACATAGCGGAGAATATACTTACGTGAAATCCTTCGCCATAAGTCCCAATCACACACGCGCGTCATGAGGATGTGCGGGTCGTACAGGCCGATGTCTTCAAGAATAAAACGCGGAACCAGCACCGAGTTATTTGCGATGTAGTTCCCGGAATTTATATTATTATTCGATAAACTCGCTCCGAGGTGCACGACTTGCTCGCCACCGGATCCAAACTCTACAACTCTCATTTCAACAGAGCCGTAAATCAACTGATCAGGCGTCTTCTGCGCTTCAGTGTATAGATCATGCAACGCATCAGGAAAGAACACGTCATCATCAAACGCAAACGCTATGTAGCGACCGCGAGACTTCGAATATGCCTCATATTCAGAAACCGCAGGAAGGCCAATATTTTTCGGATGTCGAAGGCAGCTTACCCGGCCGTCTTTCTCCATAAACTCTGCAATAATGTCAGCACTGCCATCGGTGCTTGCGTCGTCGACAATTATCAGTTCAAGCTCGGTCAGAGTTTGACTCAGTACTGATTCGATTGCCTTACGAAACTTACCACTCTTTGCCCGCCTAAAAGTAGGCAGCAAAACGGACACTATCGGAAGTGAGCCGTCGCCATAGGAACTGCCAGGCAACCAAAGAGTGTCGCGAATGAGATCTTTGACTTTCATGTTCTAGGCCTCAGACACTTGCCGAATAGTTTTCTGAATACGCCTTTAACACTTGGTCTGTTTTGCCATCCATACGGATTTTTCCTTTTTCAAGCCAAATTGTGCGCTCACAGAAATCACTTACCAAATCTGGTGAGTGACTCGAGAAGACCAGGATCTTCCCTTGTGTCATAAATTTTTTCATACGTTCCTGAGCTTTGTGAGCGAAATTTATATCCCCCGCCCCCATAACCTCATCTAGCAAAAGAA
>NZ_WBRZ01000368.1:0-4292 GCF_008923895.1 Pseudomonas sp. GXM4 | reverse complement strand
CAACATCAAAAGATCGCAGCCTCCGGCAGCTCCTACACAGATTGGTTCCAGATTTGTTTTCGGAGTTCTTGCCCCTATGAAGCACAACGTCATCCTTGTCGTGCTCGACGGCCTCAACTACGAGGTTGCGTGCCACGCCATGGGGCATCTGCAGGCTTATGTTGGCGCAGGACGCGCGGCGCTCTATCAACTGGAGTGCGAACTGCCGGCCCTGTCCCGACCGCTTTACGAATGTATTCTCACCGGCGTGCCGCCGATCGACAGCGGCATCGTCCACAACAATGTCTCGCGCTTGTCCAACCAGCGCAGCATCTATCACTACGCCCGCGATGCCGGGTTGAAAACCGCCGCTGCGGCGTATCACTGGGTCAGCGAGTTATATAACCGCTCACCGTTCGTGGCGGCGCGCGACCGCCACACCAACGATCCGACGCTGCCGATCCAGTACGGCCACTTCTACTGGAACGATCATTATCCGGATTCGCACCTGTTCGCCGACGCCGAAAGCCTGCGCCTGCGCCACGCGCCGGATTTCCTCCTGATCCACCCGATGAACATCGACGACGCCGGACACAAGCACGGCCTCGACAGCTCGCAATACCGCAACAGCGCGCGCTCGGCTGACGTCATCCTCGCCGACTATCTGCAAAGCTGGCTCGACGCTGGTTATCAGGTATTGGTGACCGCCGACCACGGCATGAACAACGATCGCTCGCACAACGGCCTGCTGGCGGAAGAACGTCAGGTGCCGCTGTTCGTTCTCGGCAATGCGTTCAGCCTCAACCCTGACGCCACGCCGACGCAGACCGAGCTCTGCGGCACAATTTGCGAACTGCTCGGCGTACCCCACGACAAACCTGTGTGCCGGGAGCTGCTCAAGTGAATGCCATGAATCGCGGCAAATGGCTCGCGGCGCTGTGTCTGGTGCCCTTCGCGCTGTTCTTCATCGTCTTCGAAATCGCCCCGCTGGTCTGGGTGATGATCAACAGCCTGCAATCGGAAGAGTCCGGCTGGGGCCTGGCCAACTTCAGCAAGATCTTCGGTTCGAAGTTCTATCGGCAGGCGATCCAGTACAGCCTGGAGATCAGTTTCTGGTCGAGCGTATTCGGCATCATCATCGCCGTGCTCGGTGCGTACTCGTTGCGTCGAGTGGATTCGAAGCTGCGCAACTTCGTGAATGCCTTCGCCAACATGACCAGCAATTTCGCCGGCGTGCCATTGGCGTTCGCCTTCATCATCCTGCTCGGTTTCAACGGCAGCATCACCATCATGCTCAAGCAGTCGGGGATCATTCAGGACTTCAACCTGTATTCGAAAACCGGCCTGATCATCCTCTACACCTACTTCCAGATCCCGCTCGGCGTGTTGCTGCTCTACCCGGCTTTCGACGCTCTGCGTGAAGACTGGCGCGAGTCCGCCGCACTGCTCGGCGCCAACGGCTGGCAGTTCTGGCGGCACATCGGCCTGCCGGTGTTGACCCCGGCGTTGCTCGGCACGTTCGTGATCCTGCTGGCCAACGCCCTCGGCGCCTACGCCACGGTTTATGCGCTGACCACCGGCAACTTCAACGTTCTGCCGATCCGTATTGCGGCGATGGTCTCCGGCGACATTTCCCTTGACCCGAACCTGGCCAGCGCCCTGGCCGTGGTGCTCGTGGCGCTGATGACCATCGTCACCGTCGTGCATCAATTGCTGTTGAAGAGGAGCTACCATGTCTCGCGCTGAATCCGGCCCGGCCGGCCTCTACCACCGCGCCGTGGTCTATCTGCTGTTCGCCATTCTGCTGTTGCCGCTGCTGGGCACGCTGGTCTATTCGATCGCCAGCAGTTGGTCGGCAACGATTCTGCCCAGCGGTTTTACCTTCAAGTGGTACATCCAGCTGTGGAGCGATCCGCGCTTTCTGCATGCATTCGGTCAGTCGCTGATCGTCTGCGTCGGCGCGCTGGTGTTATCGGTGGTGCTGATCCTGCCGTTGCTGTTCGTCGTGCATTACTACTTTCCGAAACTCGATGCGCTGATGAACATCCTCATCCTGCTGCCCTTCGCGGTACCGCCGGTGGTGTCCTCGGTGGGGCTGTTGCAGCTCTACGGTTCCGGGCCGATGGCGATGGTCGGCACACCATGGATTCTGATCGGCTGTTACTTCACCGTGGCGCTGCCGTTCATGTACCGCGCGATCACCAACAACCTGCAAGCGATCAACCTGCGCGACCTGATGGACGCCGCGCAACTGCTTGGCGCCAGCACTTTTCAAGCGGCGTTTCTGGTGGTGCTGCCGAATCTGCGCAAAGGCCTGATGGTGGCGCTGCTACTGTCTTTCTCGTTCCTCTTCGGAGAGTTCGTGTTCGCCAACATCCTCGTCGGCACCCGCTACGAAACCCTGCAGGTGTACCTGAACAACATGCGCAACAGCAGCGGCCACTTCACCAGTGCGCTGGTCATTTCGTATTTCTTTTTCGTGCTGGTCCTGACCTGGATCGCCAACATCTTGAACAAGGACAAAAGCGAATGAGCTACGTCAGCGTCCAACACCTGCAGAAAAGTTACGCCGGCACCACGGTGTTCAGCGACATCGATTGCGAAATCAACAAAGGCGAGTTCGTCACCCTGCTCGGCCCGTCCGGGTGCGGCAAGTCGACTTTGCTGCGTTGCATCGCCGGGTTGACACCGGTGGATGGCGGCAAGATCCTCCTCGACGGTGTCGACCTCGTGCCGTTGAGCCCGCAGAAACGCGGTATCGGCATGGTCTTTCAAAGCTATGCGCTATTCCCCAACATGACCGTCGAACAGAACGTCGCCTTCGGCCTGCGCATGCAAAAGGTCAACGCCGATGACAGCCACAAGCGCGTCTCTGAAGTGTTGAAACTGGTTGAACTGCACGACTTCGCCAGCCGCTATCCGCATCAACTGTCCGGTGGTCAGTGCCAACGCGTCGCCCTCGCCCGTTCGCTGGTAACCCGCCCGCGCTTGTTGCTGCTGGATGAGCCGCTGTCGGCGCTCGATGCTCGGATTCGCAAGCACTTGCGCGAACAGATCCGTCAGATCCAGCGCGAACTCGGCCTGACCACGATCTTCGTCACCCACGATCAGGAAGAAGCGCTGACCATGTCGGACCGGATTTTCCTGATGAATCAGGGAAAGATCGTCCAGAGCGGCGACGCCGAAACCCTCTACACCGCGCCGGTTGATGTGTTCGCCGCCGGCTTCATCGGCAACTACAACCTGCTCGATGCCGATGCCGCCTCAAAGCTGTTGCAACGGCCGATCAACCACCGCATCGCCATCCGCCCGGAAGCCATCGAATTGAGCCTCGACGGCGAACTCGACGCGCAGATCCGCAGCCACAGCCTGCTCGGCAACGTCATTCGCTATCGCGTCGAAGCGCGCGGCGTGGAACTGGTGGTGGATGTGCTCAACCGCTCCGCCGCCGATCTGCATCCCGACGGACAGCGCCTGGCACTTTCCATCGATCCAACGGCCTTGTGCGAAGTAGCATAAAAGCAGCTGCAAGCTTCGAGCTACAAGCTTCAAGTTGTAGACTGCGGTGCACCTGATTTTAATTCTTGCAGCTATTAGCTCGTAGCTTGCAGCTGTTCTCGGAGAGAACCCGATGGCTTTGGCAATTTTTGATCTGGACGAAACGTTGATCCACGGCGACTGCTCCTCGCTATGGAGTGAGCAGATGGTCCGCCTCGGCTGGGTCGATGGCGAGTCGTTCATGCAGCGCGACAAGGAACTGATGGATGCCTACGGCCGCGGACATCTGGCGATGGAAGACTATATGGCCTTCAGTCTCGAACCATTGATAGGCCGCACCCCTGAGGAAATCGAGCACTTGGTTGGCCCGTGGGTGGAAGATTTCATTGAACCGATCATCTTCAGCGACGCGACCAAAACCATCGCCGCCCACCGCAAGGCCGGCGACCGGATTCTGGTGATTTCGGCATCCGGTGCGCACCTGGTTCGCCCGATCGCCGATCGTCTGGGCATCGACGAGATATTGGCCATCGAACTGGAAGTCGCCCATGGCGTGTACAGCGGCAACACCGTCGGCACCCTGACTTACCGCGAAGGCAAGATCACCCGCTTGCTGGAATGGCTGGATGCCGAAGAAGAAAACCTCGAAGGCGCGAGTTTTTATTCCGATTCGCGCAACGATCTGCCGTTGTTGCTTAAGGTGGACTTCCCGCACGTGGTCAATCCCGATCCGGTGCTGCTTGAGCACGCCGAAAAGGCCGGCTGGCCGATCCACCTCTGGAAATAAAAACAAAAGATCGCAGCCTTCGGCAGCT
>NZ_WBRZ01000367.1:0-4360 GCF_008923895.1 Pseudomonas sp. GXM4 | reverse complement strand
ATACCGCATTCGCGAGCCGGCTCGCTCCCACAGGAATCACAGTTGTTCAGCTAAGGTTCAGCTAAATGTCAATGAATGCCATTTGGGAATGAGTGTCATTATGTTACAACTTAGCCTCCTATCTAAATCGCTGTGGCTAGCCAATGCTCGTTCCCTTTTTGATCATGTTGCGCGAAGGCATCGAGGCCGCGCTCATCGTCGGCATCATTGCCAGTTACCTGCAACAGACCGGCCGCGGTCAATGGATGCCAGCGGTATGGATCGGCGTCTTCCTCGCCGCCGCCCTTGCCCTGCTGGTCGGTGGTGGTCTGGAGCTGGTCAGCGCTGAATTCCCGCAAAAGCAGCAGGAATTATTCGAAGGCGTGGTCGGTCTGGTCGCCGTGGGCATTCTCAGTTCGATGGTGTTCTGGATGCGCAAGGTCGCGCGGTCGATCAAGCACTCGCTGCAAGCCTCGCTGGATCAAGCGCTGACGCAATCCAGGCATCAGGTGATTGCCTTGATCGCCATGGTCTTCTTCGCCGTCGCTCGCGAAGGCCTGGAGACGGTGTTCTTCCTGCTCGCCGTGTTCCAGCAAAGCGAAGGCCCGGGCGCGCCGATTGGCGCCCTGCTCGGCCTGATCCTGGCGGTGATCGTCGGTTTCCTGATCTACAGCGGCAGCATGCGCCTCAACCTCTCGGCGTTCTTCAAGTGGACCGGATTGTTCATCCTCGTGGTCGCCGCCGGGATTCTCGCCAACTCGGTGCAGGCGCTGCATGAAGCCGGGCTGTGGAATCACCTGCAAACGGTGCTGTTCGACTTCAGCGCGACGCTGCCGATGGACGGCCCGCTGGGCTCGGTGCTGGCCGGCATGTTCGGTTATCAGGATGCGCCGACCGTCAGCACCTTGGGCGCGTACCTGATTTATCTGCTGCTGGCACTGGTGATGTTCTTCATGCCCGCGCCTCGCCAGGCGACGCCAACCACTTCCGTTTCCAGCCAATAAGGCCCTTCATGTCTACTACCCAAACCCCTCCGGCCCTGCGTTGGGCGCTGGCCGGCTCGGTGCTGCTGATGGTCGCCGCCGGCGGGCTGTTCTGGTACGCCTCGAACATGGCCGCAGCCAAGCGTCAGCACAACCATGACGAAATCGTCGTCAACATCCACCCGCACAGTTGCGAGCCGAATGCCCTGACGGTGCCGGCCGGCCGCGCCAGTTTGCGCATCGTCAACCGCTCCGAGCGTGCGGTCGAGTGGGAAATTCTCGACGGCGTGCTGGTGGTCGAAGAGCGGGAAAACATCGCGCCGGGCCTGAGCCAGGTGATCAACGCCAACCTGCAACCGGGCGACTATGCGATCACTTGCGGCTTGCTCAGCAACCCGCGCGGCACCTTGCACGTCACACCGACAGCCGCTTCCGATGCCGCCGCCAAGGCCAAGCCCTCGATGGTGGCTTTCGTCGGGCCGCTGTCGGAATTTCGCGTGTATCTGGCCGTTCAGGGCAGCGCGTTGATCAAAGCGGCGACGGCGCTGAATCAGGCGATCGCCAGTGGCGATCTGGCGCAGGCGCAAGCGTTGTACCTGCCGGCGCGTGCCGCTTATCAGCGTCTGGCGCCGGCGGCGCAGCGCCTGGCCGAGCTGGACAACCACATCAATGCCCGCGCCGATTATTTCGAAAAGCGCGAGCAGGATCCGGCGTTCGTCGGTTTCCATCGCCTCGAATACGCGCTGTTCCAGCAACGCAAACTCGACGATGTCGCGCCGATTGCCCAGCGCTTGCTCGCTGACGTCACCGTCCTCAAGCAACAGTTGCTCGCGCAGTCGCTGCCGCCGGAGCAATTGGTCAGCATCCTCGTGCGCAACCTCAACAGCCTCGCCGAGGTGCGCGCCGGCAGCGGCGAGGAAGAACGCTATAGCCACAGCGATCTCAACGGTTTCGCCGCCAACGCGCACACCGCGCGCAAGGTCGTCGACCTGTTGCGGCCGATGCTGAGCAAATCCTCCGCTGACGTGTTAGCGAATGTCGACCAGGCCATGAGTGACTTCGACAACCAGCTCAACGCGTTCAAATCCGCCGATGGCTACGTCAGTTACGACGCCGTGACCGCCGCGCAACGCCAGCAGATTGCCGCCAAAGCCAAGGCTCTGGCCGCGGCAATGGATGGCATCGACCCCGCCCTCGGCCTTTCCGGCCTGTAAGCAGAAGACCACGACAGATGAACGATTCAGAACCTCTCAACCTGCAACGACGTCGCGTGCTGATGGGCATGGGCGCCGCTGGTGTCGCCCTTGCCGGATCGGCGCTGAGCTGCCCGGCCATGGCCGCGCAGCCTGCGCAAGTCACCGAGGCGCCGAGCAGCGACAAGACCGAAGACCGCCACGATTTCCACGGTGTGCACCAGGCCGGCATCGTCACCCCGCGCCCGGCCTCCGGAATGCTGGTGGCGTTCGATGTGCTGGCCAGCGATCGCGAAGACCTCGAGCGGCTGTTCCGCACCCTCAACGAACGCATCGCGTTTTTGATGAAGGGCGGACCGGTCGCGCAGGTCGACCCGAAACTGCCACCGCTGGACTCCGGCATCCTCGGCCCGGTGGTCACCCCGGACAACCTGACCATCACCGTTTCCGTCGGCGATTCGCTGTTCGACGAGCGCTTTGGTCTGGCGGCGGCAAAGCCCAAGCGTCTGCAACGCATGGTCGGTTTTCCCAACGATGCGCTGGACGCCGATTGCTGCCATGGCGACCTCAGTCTGCAGTTCTGCGCCAACACCGCCGACACCAACATTCACGCCCTGCGCGACATCGTCAAAAACCTGCCTGACCTGCTGCTGGTGCGCTGGAAACAGGAAGGCAGCGTCCCGCCGCAAGCGCCGGCCAAACCCGGTGTACCGGCGCAGTCGGCGCGCAACTTTCTCGGTTTTCGCGATGGCTCGGCCAACCCCGATTCCAACGACGCCAAGGTCATGGAGCGGATTGTCTGGGTACAACCGGACAGTGACGAACCGGCCTGGGCTGCCCACGGCAGTTACCAAGCGGTGCGCATCATCCGCAACTTCGTCGAGCGCTGGGATCGCACGCCGTTGCAGGAGCAGGAAAGCATTCTCGGCCGGGTCAAGAGCAGCGGCGCGCCCATCGGCGGCCACAAGGAAAGCGAAGTGCCGGATTACAGCAAGGACCCCGCCGGCAAACTGACCAGGCTCGATGCGCACATTCGTCTGGCCAACCCGCGCACCGCCGCGACCCAGGCCAATCTGATCCTGCGCCGGCCGTTCAATTACTCTAACGGCGTCAACAAGAACGGCCAGCTCGACATGGGCCTGCTGTTCATCTGCTACCAGGCCGATCTGGAACAAGGCTTCATCACCGTGCAGACCCGCCTCAACGGCGAGCCGCTTGAGGAATACCTCAAGCCGGTCGGTGGCGGTTACTTCTTCACCCTGCCCGGCGTGACCGGCGATGACGATTTCATCGGTCGCTCGTTACTCGCTGCGACCTCCCAGAACAAAACCGCATGACACCCAACCGACACTGGAGCCGCCCCATGAAAAAGACGCCACTCGCGTTATTGCTGACCCTTGGTTTGCTCAACACCCCGCTGGCGGCGTTCGCCGCGACTGCGCCACTGGATCTGGTGGGGCCGGTGTCGGACTACAAGATTTACGTCACCGAAAAGCTCGATGAACTGGCCAGCCACACCCAGCAGTTCACTGACGCGGTGAAGAAAGGCGACTTGGCGATCGCGCAGAAGCTCTACGCGCCGACGCGGGTGTATTACGAGTCGATCGAGCCGATTGCCGAGCTGTTCAGCGATCTCGATGCGTCCATCGACTCGCGTGTCGACGATCACGAAAAAGGCGTAAAGGCCGAGGACTTCACGGGCTTTCACCGCATCGAATATTCGTTGTTCGCGGAGAAATCCACCCAAGGCCTGGAGGCATTGGCCGACGGTTTGAACAAAGACGTGCAGGATCTGCAAACCCGTGTGGCCGGTCTGACCTTCCCGCCGGAGAAAGTCGTTGGCGGCGCTGCTGCGCTGTTGGAAGAAGTGGCGGCGAAGAAGATTTCCGGCGAGGAGGACCGCTACAGCCACACCGATCTGTATGACTTCCAGGGCAATATCGACGGCGCCAAGAAGATCGTCGACTTGTTCCGCCCGCAGATCGAACAGCAGGACAAGACGTTCGTAGCGAAAGTCGACAAGAACTTCGCCACGGTCGACAGGATTCTGGCCAAGTACAAGACTGCGGATGGCGGATTTGAGACCTATGACAAGGTCAAGGACAACGACCGCAAGGCGCTGGTCGGGCCGGTGAATACGCTGGCGGAAGATTTGTCGATGATGCGCGGGAAGTTGGGTCTGAATTGACAGAATTGGTTCGTCAG
>NZ_WBRZ01000366.1:0-4388 GCF_008923895.1 Pseudomonas sp. GXM4 | reverse complement strand
ATCAGCAAGGCGCCGGGGCAGGCAAAGCAAATCCATCAGGCACTGCGCGCCTGCAGCAGCTGCACCGCACACAGCGCAATCCGCGCGCAGGCATCCGCCAGTTTGACCCGATCCACCACCAGCCCGATGCGAATATGCCCCGCCGCGCTCGGCCCGAACGCTTCGCCGGCCAGCACCGACACGCCGTAACCTTCCAGCAATCGCTCGGCAAACGCCTGAGCGCCGAGGCCGGTCTGGCGCACATCGACCATCACGAACATGCCGCCATCCGGGCAAATCGGCTGCAACCCAGGGCAGCCGTGCAACCGCTCGCACACCAGATCGCGGCGCAAGCGATACTCCTCGCGCATCTGAGAGACTTCCGGCAGATCACTTTGCAGCGCCACTTGCGCGGCTTTCTGTACGAAATCCGGCAGACCGAAGAGCATGCTCAGCGACAGATTCACCAGATGCTCGGCCAAGGCATTCGGGCCGATCATCCAGCCGATACGCCAACCGGTCATCGCATGGGATTTCGACAGACTGTTGATCGTCGCGGTGCGCTCGGCCATGCCCGGCAGGCTCGCCGGGCTGATGTGCTCGCCTTCATATAACAGCTCGCTGTACACCTCATCGCTGATCAGCCACAGGTCATGGCGAATGCACAGCGCTGCCAGTTCCTGCCAGATCAGCAAGGATAGGCTGGCGCCGCTGGGATTGTTCGGGCTGTTGAGCAGCATGGCGCGAGTTCGCGGGGTAATGCGCGCAGCGACATCGGCCGGGTCGACACGAAAACCGTTCTCCGGGCGCACCGGCACCGCAATTACCTTGGCACCGCAAGCGCCAAACACTCCTTCGTAGGTAACGTACATCGGCTCGGCGACGATCACTTCGTCACCCGGATCAAGCAGACACTGCGCCACCGAATACACCGCGCATTGCGCGCCGGGCAGGACAATCACCTGATCAGGATCAACCCGTTGACCACTGCGCTGGCGATGACGCTCGGCAATCAGCCTGCGCAGCTCGAACCGACCACGCACATCGGCGTAATGGGTGTCGCCGGCCAACAGGCTATCGATCGCGCCATGGACAATCGGCAACGGCGTATCGAAATCCGGATCGCCGACGCTCAACAACAAAACATCTACGCCCTCGGCGCGCAGTTCCAGCGCTCGGTCGTGAATCTGCCAGGCAGCGGCACCCTCCCCGGCGATTCGTTGGGTCAAGGCTGAATAGCGCATGTACGTCTCCTGTTAGCGCGGTTTCCAGCCTTCACCGTATCTCAAATCACGAAACGCGCCACCATGGCGTTCAAATCCACTGCCAGTCGCGACAGTTCGTGGGTCGCGGCGCTGGTCTGGTTGGCGCCGGCGGCCGATTGCGTGGCGAGGTCGCGGATGTTGACCAGATTGCGATCGACTTCGCGGGAGACTTGCGCCTGCTCTTCCGAAGCGCTGGCGATAACCAGGTTGCGTTCGTTGATCTGGTGAATCGATTGCGTGATCTGCTCCAGCGCCACGCCGGCAGCGCGGGCCATTTCCAGCGTGGACTGAGTGCGCTGATTGCTTTGCTGCATCGACGAAACCGCTTCACCGGTGCCGTTTTGAATGCCGGCGACCATTTTTTCGATTTCCTGAGTCGACTGCGCGGTGCGATGCGCCAAGGCGCGCACTTCGTCCGCCACCACGGCGAAACCACGGCCAGCCTCGCCGGCACGCGCCGCTTCAATTGCAGCGTTGAGCGCCAAGAGGTTGGTCTGCTCGGCGATGGCGCGAATCACGTCCAGCACCTTGCCGATGTCACGACCTTGCGCGGCGAGGCCTTCGATCATCTGCGCGGTGTTCTGCACGTCGTGAGTCATGGTCTGGATCGCGTCGACGGTTTTCACCACCTGATCGCGACCTTCGCGGGCGGCGTGGGTCGACTGGTTGGAAGCTTCGGAAGTCGAAACGGCGTTGCGCGCCACTTCTTCCACCGCAGCGGTCATCTCGTTGACGGCGGTGGCGGCCTGTTCGATTTCGTTGTTCTGCTGCTGCAGCCCGCGCGACGCTTCTTCGGTGACAGCGCTGAGTTCTTCGGCAGCGGCGCCCAGTTGCGTGGCGGAACCGGCGATCTGCTCGATGGTTTTGCGCAGGTTGGACTGCATCGCTGCCAAGGCTTCAAGCAAGCGCGCCGGTTCGTCCTTGCCGTCGACTTCGATGGCTTTGCTGAGGTCACCGTCGGCAATGGTTTGCGCAGCGAGCACGGCGCGGTTGAGCGGCGTGACGATGCTGCGGGTCAGCAACCAGGCGAGCAACACGGTGGCCAGTGCCGCAATCACGGCGACGATGATGATCCCGGTGATGGCGCTGTCATAGTTTTCACCGGCCTTGGTGGCAGCCGCTCTGGCCCCGGCGGTATTCATGCCGATCAGCTTGTTGAGCTGCTCGCCCATCTGATCGGTGCCTTCCTTGATGCGCGTGTTGATCAACGCACGCATCGCTTCCAGATCGCCCTTGCGCGATAGCTCAATCATCTGACTCTGCGCTTGCAGGTAATTATCGAGCGTCGTCGAAAACGTCTGGAAAACAGCGTGCTCTTCAGGACCTGCCGGCAACGCAGCGTAGCTGGCCTGAGCTTTGCGCACCTTGTCGACCAGCACCGCGATGCGGGTTTCTGCCTCTTGCAGGCTGGCCGGTTCGCGATTGACCAGCACACGGAACGAGAGAATGCGCATGCGCAGGACGTTTTCCGTGACCACACTGAGGTGGGTCACGCTTGGCAACTGGTTGGTGTCCATGTCGATCGACGCCTGACGAATGACCGTCATGCGGCTGACGGCAAACACGCCGAGGACAATCACCAGCAAGGCGATAAAGGCAAAACCGAGGAAAGCACGGGGCGCGATATTCAGGTTACGCAGGGACATGGTCGGACTCTCGAAAGAAAGAAACTACGAGCGTCCATGCCGTGAGCACTGGCCCATAGCGGGCGACAGTCCGGCGGCACTGAGTTGTGATTTTGTGTGCGCCTGACCGTTGTATCGGCCAGGCTTGAGGAAGGTTTCGGGTCGGCGGTAAATATTTTTCAGGCTGAGGCGAGTTGCCAGACCCGAGCAATATCGGTGGCGCGTTCACGCAGCAGGCGCGGTGCTTCGGCGCAGGCTTGTTCGAGTGTCATCGGTCCGCTGGTCACGGCGAAAGCGGCGTCGATGCCGTGTTGATAGAGCTCCTGATAGCCCTCGCCCAAGGTCCCGGCAATCACGATCACCGGCACAGCGTATTGTTTGGCAACTCGCGCGACACCGAAAGGTGTTTTGCCGCGCAGGGTTTGCGCATCGAAGCGGCCTTCTCCAGTAATCACCAGATCCGCACCTTTGATTGCCTCAGCGAGCCCGACCAGTTCCGCCACCACCTCGACGCCCGCCTGAAACTGCGCGCCGAGAAAAGCCTTGGCGGCAAACCCCAGACCACCCGCCGCGCCGCTGCCCGGTTCATTGCGCACGTCCTTGCCCAATGCTTGCGCGCAGAGTTTGGCAAAGTGCCCCAGCGCCTGATCGAGCTGCTCAACCTGCGCAGGCGATGCGCCCTTCTGCGGGCCGAAAATGGCCGAGGCGCCATGGGGGCCGCAGAGCGGATTGTTAACGTCGGCGGCGATGTCGAAACGCACATCGGCCAGACGTCGATCGAGCCCACTCAGGTCCAATCGCGCCAGTTGCGCCAAGGCCAGGCCGCCGGGCACCAGAGGCTGATTTTGCGCATCCAGCAACTTCACACCCAATGCCTGCATCGCCCCGGCACCGCCGTCATTGGTCGCGCTGCCGCCGATCGCCAGGATCACTCGTTGCGCGCCGGCATCCAGCGCTGCACGAATCAATTCACCCGTGCCAAACGTGCTGCTGATGCAGGCATCGCGCTGTCCCGGCGGGACCAGTTGCAGACCGCTGGCCTCGGCCATTTCGATGATCGCGGTGTGGTTGTGCGGTAGCCAACCCCAAGCGGCATCGACCGGCGCGCCCAGTGGACCGCGCACGCGGGTGCGGCGTAACTCACCTTCGCAGGCTGCAAGAATCGACTCGACCGTGCCTTCGCCGCCATCGGCCATCGGGCATTTGATCAGCGTTGCCTGCGGCCAGACCTGGGCCAGTCCGAGGGCGATGGCTTCGGCAACGCCTTGGGCACTCAGGCTGTCCTTGAACGAGTCGGGGGCGATGACGATCTTCATGGGAATTCTCCGGTTGCAGTGGCGTTCATGCTGCCAGTCGACCTGCGCCTTGACGCCGGTCGGGTGCACAAGTGGCGTCGGCGTTTATTGTTCATTTCCACAAAAGACTTGCGTTGGATGTTCCGGCCTCATCGCTGGCAAGCCAGCTCCCACAGGGTTCTGCGGTGGATATGGAAGTTATGAACGCCTTCTGACCTGTGGGA
>NZ_WBRZ01000365.1:0-4416 GCF_008923895.1 Pseudomonas sp. GXM4 | reverse complement strand
GAGCCGGCTCGCGAAAGCGGTCTTGCAGGCAAAAAAAAGCGCGGCATATACGCCGCGCTTTTTCATTCACTGCGAAGTCTTACTGCGCCTTGGTCTCGGTCGTTGCAGCAGGCTTGGCCGCTGGCTTCTTCGCCGGTTCAGCCTTCTTCGCCGCCGGTTTGGCCGCCGGCTTTTTCGTTTCGGTTTTGGCCGCAGGCTTCTTCGCCGCTGGCTTGGCCGCTGCTTTTTTCGCCGGCTCGGCTTTCACCGGGGCCGCTGGTTTCGGTGCTTCCACCGGCGCTGGCGCGGGTGCCGGGGTCGGTGCAGGCGCTGGAGCGGCCGGAGCAGGTGCTGGCTCTGGCGCTTTCGCAGGCTCAGGCTTTTTCTCGTCATCCGAACCGCCGAACAGGTTGCTGAAGAAGTTGCCCTTCTTCGCCGCCACGGCACCCGCCGCGCCTGCCGCTGCCGCAGCCGGAACCACTTTGGCCGGTTCAAAGGACTTGCCTGCCGCCAGATCTTCAACCTGGCTAGCCGCGCGCTGGCCGGTGCGCAGTGCGCCTTCCAGAGTGCCCGGGTACAAGGTGTCGGTGTGTTCGCCGGCGAACGCTACGCGTTGCAGCGGACGTTCCCACAGGCGCCAGAACTTGCTGATCTGCCCCGGGCCGTAAGCCAGGTAGGCGCCGCCCATCGACGGGTCGGTGCTGTAGCGGCGGATTTCATAACCGGTGAACGAGCCACGGGCCTGTGGATAAAACGCGTGCAGACGGATCAGCACCTGATCGACCATCTGCTTGTCGCCGAACGCCTGCATCACACGGGCGTTATCGCCGGACAGGTTGATCACCACATTGGCGCCGCCCTTCAGCGCCGGCTCGATCCAGAGCATGCCTAAACCTGCGTTGCTGTAGATCTCGCCGGACATGCGCGATTTGCTTTCCCACACGGGCGTCTTGAACTTCAGCATGATCTGGTCGCGCCAACCGTAGTTGGTGCCCTTGATCGCCGCCAGATGCTGAGCATCCAGCGCCGGGGTCAGGGCGATCTTGTTCAGTGCGCGCAACGGCACCGCCAGCACCACGTAGTCAGCCTGATAGCCGACGCTGCCAACTTTGACGGTCACGCCGTCCTTGTCCTGGATGATGGCCGAGACCGGCGAGTTGGTCTTGATGGTTTTGATCTGTTTGACGAACGCCTGCGCCAGCACTTGGCTGCCGCCGACCAGACGCGAAGCACGCAGGTCTCGGTCGGAAACGCCGCGATAGACGCGGTTCTGCTGAGCGAAGTACAGCAGCGACAGACGCGAAGGCTCGTCGTAGTGGGTGCGGATGTCCTGGTTGATCAACTGACGCGCGGTGGCCGGCAGGTTCTGCTTGTCGAGCCAGCTCGATACGGTGATCTGGTCCAGCGCATGCAAAGTGGCGGTCGCCGCCGGGTTCTGCGGGTCGTCGATCGAGCGCGCCAGATCGTCGAGGGTCTTCTGGTAGCGCTTGAGCGCATCGGCGGTGGCTGGCTGCTTGGTGGCCAGATCAGCGGCGGAGAAATAATCGCCGTCGATCAGATAACCCGGCGTACGCACGAATTCCGGCGCCGGCGTGGTGCCGAGCTTGAAGGTCGACACGTACTTGTTCAGCACCGGCTGAGTCTTGTCGTTGCCGATCCACTCGCTGGTGGCCATGCCCGAGCGCCCGCCCAGGCTTGGTTTGGCTTCCAGCAGGGTGACCTGCCAGCCTTTGTTCTGCAGTTCGTAAGCAGCGGTCAGACCCGACAGGCCACCGCCAATCACGATTGCGGTTTTATCCTTGGCCAGCGCCGTAACGCTGAACAGCCCCAACATCACCAGCGCACAGGCGCGCAGCCAACCGACAGACATTCAGCGAACTCCGGAAAAACATGTGGGAAAAAGCAGTTTTGCGAGTCAGACGACTCAAAGAACCGCGAAGAATACGTTAGCCATCAAAACGCCGCCAGCGACGTCTATCGGCTCAGACAAAGTAGCTCAATCGACACAATGGGTTGTTCCCGCGCGATGCATTGCATAGGCTTGCGCGATTGTTCGCCCGCGCCTGACGCGAGCCGCCTCGAGGAGACTGTAAATGGGCCTGAATAACCAGTGGATGCAACGCGATCTTGCGGTGTTGTGGCATCCCTGCACCCAGATGAAAGACCACGAACAGCTGCCGCTGATCCCGATCAAGCGCGGCGAAGGCGTCTGGCTCGAAGACTTCGAAGGCAAGCGCTACCTCGACGCGGTCAGCTCGTGGTGGGTCAACGTGTTCGGCCACGCCAACCCGCGCATCAACCAGCGCATCAAGGATCAGGTCGATCAACTCGAACACGTGATTCTTGCCGGTTTCAGCCATCAGCCGGTGATCGAGCTGTCCGAGCGTCTGGTGAAAATGACCCCGGAAGGCTTGAACCGGGTGTTCTACGCCGATAACGGTTCGTCCTGCATCGAAGTCGCGCTGAAGATGAGTTTTCATTACTGGCTCAATCGCGGCCAGCCGAACAAGAAGCGCTTCGTCACCCTGACCAACAGCTACCACGGCGAAACCATGGCAGCGATGGCGGTCGGCGATGTGCCGCTGTTCACCGAGACCTACAAAGCCCTGTTGATGGACACCATCAAAGTGCCGAGCCCGGATTGCTATCTGCGCCCGCAAGGCATGAGCTGGGAGGAACACTCGCGCAACATGTTCGCCGCCATGGAACAGACGCTGGCGGAAAATCATGACAGCGTCGCTGCAGTAATCGTTGAGCCGCTGATTCAGGGCGCCGGCGGCATGCGCATGTATCACCCGGTGTACCTCAAGCTGCTGCGCGAGGCCTGCGACCGCTATGGCGTGCACCTGATCCACGATGAAATCGCCGTCGGCTTCGGCCGCACCGGGACGATGTTCGCCTGCCAACAGGCCGGCATCCGCCCGGATTTCCTCTGCCTGTCGAAAGCCCTCACCGGCGGCTATCTGCCGCTGGCGGCGTGCCTGACCACCGACGAGGTCTACAGCGCCTTCTACGACGACTACCCGACCCTGCGCGCCTTCCTTCATTCGCACAGCTACACCGGCAACCCGCTGGCCTGCGCTGCGGCATTGGCGACGCTGGACATCTTCGAGCAGGACAACGTGATCGAGAACAACCAGGCGCTGGCTCAGCGCATGGCTTCGGCGACGGCGCATCTGGTCGATCACCCAAACGTCTCCGAAGTGCGCCAGACCGGCATGGTCCTGGCGATCGAGATGGTCAAGGATAAAGCCACGAAAGAGGCCTACCCTTGGCAGGAGCGTCGTGGCTTGAAGGTTTTCCAGCATGCACTGGAACGTGGTGCGTTGTTGCGGCCGCTGGGCAGCGTAGTGTATTTCCTGCCGCCGTATGTGATCACCCCGGAGCAGATCGACTTCCTGGCCGAAGTGGCCAGTGAAGGTATTGATATCGCTACGCGTGACAGCGTCAGCGTGGCGGTGCCGAAAGACTTCCATCCGGGATTCCGCGACCCGGGCTGATCGATACCAAAGGTTTGAGAAGGACCCTGTGGCGAGGGGATTTATCCCCGTTCGGCTGCGCAGCAGTCGTGAAATCAGCACACGCGGTACTCCTGACTCACCGCGTGAGCAAATTTTGGGGCGGCTTCGCCACCCAACGGGGCGGTGCGACGGTTCGCTAAATCCCCTCGCCACAAAAGCTCTTCACCACAGTGACTACGCGCCAATTTTTTAGAGACCCGAAATGAGACTGTCCCGCTTCTTTATCGACGCCCCGCTGAGCACTGGCGAACACGAACTGCCGGAGGCCCAGGCGCATTACATCAGCCGCGTGTTGCGCATGGCCGAAGGCGATGCGGTGCAGTTGTTCGACGGTTCCGGCCATGAATTTCGCGGGTCCTTGGTGGACGTCGGCAAGAAACGCGTGGTTGTACAAATCGACGAGCAATTCGCCGGACAGGTCGAATCGCCGCTGCAGATCCACCTCGGCCAGGGCCTGTCCCGGGGCGAGCGCATGGACTGGGCGATTCAGAAAGCCACTGAACTGGGCGTGACGCAAATCACCCCGATCTTCAGCGAACGCTGCGAAGTGCGGCTCAAGGACGAACGCGCCGACAAGCGCTTGCTGCACTGGCGCCAAGTGGCGATCAGTGCCTGCGAACAGTGCGGGCGTTCACGGGTGCCGGTGATTCATCCGCCGGTGTTGCTGGCGGACTGGCTCAAGCAGACCGAAGCCGAATTGAAACTGGTGCTGCACCCGGTGGCAGAGCCGTTGGTGAGTCATGCCAAACCGGCGACGCTGGCGTTTCTGATCGGACCGGAAGGTGGCTTGACGGACGGCGAAGTCGAGCAGGCCAAAGGCAATGGCTTCCACGCCGCCCGCCTCGGCCCACGGGTGCTGCGCACCGAGACTGCGCCGGTGGTGGCGCTGGCGGTAGCCCAGCAACTGTGGGGTGAT
>NZ_WBRZ01000364.1:0-4467 GCF_008923895.1 Pseudomonas sp. GXM4 | reverse complement strand
CTGGATGGACTGGCGACTGCTTCGCAGCCGAACGGGGATAAATCCCCTCGCCACAATTGGTCATCTATCAAGGAGGCTGTCGTCGCGAGTTGACCAACCCAACAGCTCTATCTCGGTGCTTTGCCCTGGAACGCCCGTTCTAGAGCCGTTGTAGGAAAAATTTCCATGGTGCTCAATGGCCATCAACGGCTATGCTAGGCTGGATCCAAACAATCACAGGTAATACCGGTTTTACGTCTACTCAAAGGGAATGGGGGGCTTCCTGACACAACCGGACGAGCCACGCTGGGGCTTCAATGCGCTATTTGCTGATGTTGCTGTTCTGCTTGCCCCTCATGGCGAGCGCTGTCGAATTCGACGAATTCACCCAGAGCCTGCCACTGGGCCGATCGCTGCAAGTGTTCGAAGACCCGAGCGGTCAGGCGACGATTGCCGACGTCCGCGCGCAAGATGCCACCGGCCAGTTCAAAGCCCACGACAAAGCCACGCTCAACGCCGGTTACTCGCGTTCGGCGTTCTGGCTGAAGATCGACCTGCATTACCGCCCGAGCAACCCGGCCGCCCAGCGCACCTGGTTGCTGGAACTGGCCTATCCGCCGCTTGATCACCTCGATCTTTACTTGCCTGATGCCACCGGTGCATACCGACTGGTGCGCCAGACCGGCGATGCCTTGCCTTTCGCCAGTCGCGAGATCCGCCAGAACAACTACCTGTTCGACCTTCCCTTCAAGCCGGATCAACAGCAGACGCTGTACCTGCGACTGGCCAGCGAAGGCTCGATCCAGGCGCCGGTGACGTTGTGGTCGAGCACCGCGTACCTCGAAGACCAACCGGTGCGCCTGTATGTGCTCGGCATCATTTATGGCGTGCTGCTGGGGATGCTGGTCTACAACCTGTTCATCTACCTGAGCGTGCGCGACACCAGTTACCTCTATTACATCTTCTATATCGGCTCGTTCGGCCTCTATCAATTGTCGGTGAATGGCGCGGCGGTTGAGTATTTCTGGCCGGACAACCCATGGTGGGCCAACGCCGCGACGCCATTCTTCATCGGTTGCGCCGGGCTGTTCGGCAGCCAGTTCGCCCGCAGTTTCCTGCAGACCAAGACCCACAGCCCCTGGCTGGATCGCTTGCTGATCGGCCTGATTGCCTTCAGTGCGCTGGTGATCGGCCTGTCGCTGATGACCAGTTACGCCCTGGCCCTGCGCCTGGCGACCACACTGGCGCTGACCTTCACCGTAGTGATCTTTGCCGCCGGGATTCTTGCCTGGTGGCGCGGCCTGCGTGTGGCGCGTTACTTCATCATCGCCTGGTCGGCATTCCTGCTCGGCGGCATCGTCAACACGCTGATGGTGCTGGGCCTGCTGCCCAACGTGTTTTTGACCATGTACGCCAGCCAGATCGGCTCGGCCATCGAGGTGGCGCTGCTGTCGCTGGCGCTGGCCGACCGCATCAACGCGATGCGCGAACAACAGGCGCAGACCTTGTTCGACGCCGGGCAGAAACTCGAAGTGCTCAACCAGCAACTGGCCCACAGCAACAAGCTCAAGGACGAATTCCTCGCCACGCTGACTCACGAATTGCGCACGCCGATGAATGGGGTGATCGGTTCGCTGGAGCTGATGCAGACCGTCGACCTCGATCCCGAGCTTGAGCAATATCAACAAACCGCCGCCGGTTCCGCCCGCGACATGATGCGCATGGTCAATGGCATCCTTACCCTCACTGAATTGCAGGCCGGCAAACTCAAGGCGACGCCAGGCAGTTTCAGCCTGCGCGCAGTGGTCGAGGCGTTGCGCGTGCAGTTCGAAGGTAATGCAGCGAGCAAGTCGCTGGACTTCAAGGTCGAGGTGCTGCCGACCCTGCCGGATCGCTTGCTCGGCGACAGCGCGAAACTGGCGCAGTGCCTGGAATGCCTGCTGGACAATGCGATCAAGTTCACCCGCGTCGGCGGCCTGGCGTTGCGCGTTACCGGTCGGCCGTCGGCGGATGAGCGCATGGCGCTGTCGTTCGCGGTGATCGACACCGGTATCGGTTTCACTGATCTGGGCGAGGCAACCCTGTATCAGCGTTTCTTCCAGCTCGACGGTTCGATGACTCGCGAATACGGCGGCCTGGGGGTGGGTCTGGCGATCTGCCGGCAACTGGTCGAGTTGCTCGGCGGCAAACTCACCCATCGCTCCGAGCCCGGACGCGGCAGCCGCTTCCAGCTCGATGTCGAATTCGAACTGCCGGTGGTCGAAGCGCCTGCGGATCAGCCGCCCCGCGATTGCATTCGTGCGCCGCAGGACTGCACGGTGCTGCTGGTGGATGACAACAGCGTCAACCAACTGGTGATGCGTGGCATGTTGCTCAAGCTCGGTTTCCGCGTGCGCAGCGCTGATAACGGCGCCGCGGCGCTGGACTGCCTGCAACGGGAAAGCTTCGATGCGGTGCTGATCGATTGCCAGTTGCCCAGCCACGAAGGCGCATCGCTGTGCTGCCAGATCCATGCATTGCCAGGCTGCGCGCATTTGCCAGTGTTCATGCTGGCGCTGGGTGCGGATCGCGAACAATGCGCCCCGGGCGCGGCTATCGACTATCTGCACAAACCGGTGAAATTCGAGGATCTGCAGGCTGCGTTGCAGCGCCGCGTGCTCAGTTGCTGATGGGGTAAAAGCGCCGCAAAAACGGCGCCTATGACACTTTGTTCAAAAAAGCACCAGTGCTTAACTGGTGCCATTGCTGAACACGGAGCGCCGTCATGAACCTGCATCAGTTCGCCGAAACCCACGAAGTCACCAATCAGCCGCCGTCGCTGGACGGCACCAACCTGTATCGCATCGACCTGCCGTTACAGGAGTGGTCGCGGCGTTTTGGCGCCGGTTGGGCCGAGTCGCGCATCGATGCCTATGGCGCACTGGCGGGTGGGCCGCTGATGGAAGCGGGGTTTCTCGCCAACCAGAACAAACCGCTATTTGCCAGCCATGATCGCTACGGCCATCGCATCGATCTGGTCGAGTTTCACCCGGCTTACCACGAGCTCATGCGCACTGCGATCGAACATGGCCTGACCTCGCTGCCTTGGGCACACCCGCAGGACGGCGCGCATGTCGCCCGCGCTTCGATGACCTATCTGCACAGCCAGGCCGAGGCCGGCAGTGGTTGCCCGCTGACCATGACCTTCGCCAGCGTGCCGGCCCTGCGCTTGCAGCCGGAGCTGGCTGAGCAGTGGCTGCCGAAAGTCCTCGCCACCGACTACGATCCGCGCAACGTCGGCATGGCGCACAAGGCCGGCGTGACCATCGGCATGGCGATGACCGAGAAGCAGGGCGGCACCGACGTTCGCGCCAACACCACCAAAGCCTTTCCGGTCGGCGCCAGCGGCCCGGGTCAGGCCTATGAACTGGTCGGGCACAAGTGGTTCTGCTCGGCGCCCATGTGCGACGCCTTCCTGACATTGGCGCAAACCGACAAGGGCTTGAGTTGCTTCATGCTGCCGCGCCATCGCCCGGACGACACGCGCAATCAGTTCTACATCCAGCGTCTGAAAAACAAACTCGGCAACCAGTCCAACGCCTCCAGCGAAGTGGAGTTTCGTGGGGCGCTGGCGTGGATGATCGGCGAAGAAGGGCGCGGCGTGCCGACCATTATCGAGATGGTCGCCATGACCCGTTTCGATTGCATGGTCGGCTCCAGCTCGCTGATGCGCCAGGCGCTGACCCAGGCCAGCCATCACTGCGCGCACCGCAAGGTCGGCGGCAAACTGCTCAGCGAGCAGCCGCTGATGCAAAACGTACTCGCCGATCTGGCGCTGGAGAGCGAAGCGGCGTTGGCGCTGAGTCTGCGCATGGGCAAGGCGCTGGACCATCTGAATGATCGCCACGAAGCGCAGTTCGCGCGGCTGGTGACGGCAGTGGGCAAATACTGGATCTGCAAGCGTGCGCCGGGGATGATCAACGAGGCCGCCGAATGCATGGGCGGTGCTGGATACGTCGAGGACAGCATCCTGCCGCGCCTGTACCGCGAAGCGCCGGTGAATTCGACGTGGGAAGGGTCGGGGAATGTGCAATGTCTGGATGTGCTGCGCGCATTGTCGAAGGAGCCGGGTGTGTTGGATGTGCTGTTCAGCGAATTGGGCGACGGTCATGGCGACAAGCGTCTGGCCGCGCACATTCAGCAGTTGCAGGCGCAGTTCAAGGACACCAGTGACATTCAGTATCGGGCGCGGCAGTTGACCGAAGACATTGCCCTTGGATTGCAGGCCAAACTGTTGCTGGAGGCTGGGAATTCCGT
Source organism: Pseudomonas sp. GXM4 (assembly GCF_008923895.1). Classification (NCBI taxonomy): domain Bacteria; kingdom Pseudomonadati; phylum Pseudomonadota; class Gammaproteobacteria; order Pseudomonadales; family Pseudomonadaceae; genus Pseudomonas; species Pseudomonas sp. GXM4. Next base: position 192 of record NZ_WBRZ01000364.1, on the reverse strand, counting down.
GGTCAGCGATGCCTTCATTGCCAGCCGTCTGAGCGCTAGCGGTCGCGTCTATGGCGGGTTGCCGCGTGGGCTGGACGTTGAAGCGATCGTCGCACGCTCGACTCCACAGCTTTTCTGACCTCAATTTTCCCGACACCACAAAACCCTGTGGGAGCTGGCTTGCCAGCGATGGCGGTCTGTCAGTCAACATCG
>NZ_WBRZ01000363.1:0-4480 GCF_008923895.1 Pseudomonas sp. GXM4 | reverse complement strand
GCCCTTAAAACTGCAATTGCGGTATGACTGAAGGATTCAGGGGGCCGCTTCGCAGCCCAACGGGGATAAATCCCCTCGCCACAGGGTTCATATCCGGCCTTCACGTAATAACTGCCAGTTGGAATCCCCACCTGACTCGGAGTAATGTGCCCGCCTGTCTCATGATTTATCCAAGGAACTGGACATATGCTGCGTCGCCGCATGCTGATCATGTTGGGTGTTGTTTTGCTGCTCGTCCTGGTGCTGGGCGGTTATAAAGCCTTTTCGATCTACACGATGATCCAGGGCTTTTCCAAGCCCAAGCCGCCGATCAGTGTCGCCGTGGCCACTGCCGGCGAACAGCCGTGGCAGATGCGCCTGCCCACCGTCGGCACGCTCAAGGCGCTGCAAGGTGTCGATTTGAGTCTGGAAGTCGCCGGCACCGTCACTGAACTCAAATTCGAATCCGGGCAGAAGGTCAAGGCCGGACAGCCGTTGCTGCAACTCGACAGCGCCGTCGAGACCGCTCTGTTGGAAACAGCCCGCGCCGACCTCGGCCTGGCGCAACTGGACTTCGGCCGTGGCGCGCAACTGGTCGACAGCCGCGCGATCTCCAAAGGCGAGTACGACCGCCTCTCCGCCGTGCTGCAAAAGAACAAGGCCACGGTCAATCAGCTCAATGCTTCGCTGGCGAAAAAGCGCATCCTCGCGCCGTTCAGCGGCACCATCGGCATCCGCCAGGTCGACGTCGGCGACTACCTCGCCAGCGGCACCAAAATCGCCACGTTGCAGGATTTGAGCAGCCTCTACGCTGACTTCTACGTGCCGGAACAAGCGGTGCCGAAACTCGCTATCGGCCAGCCCGTGCAGTTCACCGTCGCCGCGTATCCGGGGCAGAACTTTGCCGGCAAGATCAGCGCGATCAACCCGATCGTCGAAAGCACCACGCGCAATATCCTCGTCCGCGCCACCCTGGCCAACCCCGACGGCAAGCTGCTGCCGGGGATGTTCGCCAGCCTTGAAGTGCTGCTGCCCGATCCGCAGAAGCACATCGTCGTGCCGGAAAGCGCGATCACCTACACCCTGTACGGCAACTCGGTTTATGTGGTCGGGCAGAAGAAGGCCGAGGACGGCAGCGTCGCCAAGGATGAAAACGGCCAACCGCTGCTGATCGCCGAACGTCGTTTCGTCGAAACCGGTGAACGCCGCGATGGCCTGGTGATGATCAACAAGGGCGTGCAGAGCGGCGAACAAGTGGTGACGGCTGGCCAGATCAAACTGGACAACGGCGCCCACATTGCCATCAGCGACGACAAGACCCTCGGCGAGCAGAACAGTCCGCCTCGCGCCGACTGATCAAGGAATCCCCATGGCTTTTACCGATCCGTTCATCCGCCGCCCGGTGCTCGCCACCGTGGTCAGCCTGCTGATTGTGCTGCTGGGCTTTCAGGCCTGGAGCAAGCTGCCGCTGCGCCAGTACCCACAAATGGAAAACGCCCTGATCACGGTGACCACGGCTTATCCCGGGGCCAACGCCGAAACCATTCAGGGCTACATCACCCAGCCGATGCAACAGAGCCTGGCCAGCGCCGAGGGCATCGATTACATGACCTCGGTCAGCCGGCAGAACTTCTCGGTGATTTCGATCTACGCGCGCATCGGTGCCAACACCGACCGCTTGTTCACCGAACTGCTGGCCAAGGCCAACGAGGTGAAGAACAAGCTGCCGCAGGACGCCGAAGACCCGGTGCTGAGCAAGGAATCCGCCGACGCTTCGGCGCTGATGTACATCAGTTTCTTCAGCAAGGACCTGAGCAACCCGCAGATCACCGACTATCTGTCGCGGGTCATCCAGCCAAAACTGGCGACGCTGCCGGGCATGGCCGAAGCGGAAATTCTCGGCAATCAGGTGTTCGCCATGCGTCTGTGGCTCGACCCGGTGAAACTCGCCGGCTTCGGCCTCAGTGCCGCCGACGTGACCGCTGCGGTGCGCCAGTACAACTTCCTCTCCGCTGCCGGCGAAGTGAAAGGCGAGTACACCGTCACCAGCATCAACGCCAACACCGAACTGAAATCCGCCGAAGCCTTCGCGGCGATTCCGCTCAAGGTCGATGGCGACAGCCGCGTGCTGCTGCGCGATGTCGCGCGGGTGGAAATGGGCGCGGAAAACTACGATTCGATCAGCTCGTTCGGCGGCACGCCATCGGTATACATCGGCATCAAGGCCACTCCCGGCGCCAACCCGCTGGACGTGATCAAGGAAGTGCGCAAGCTGATGCCCGAGCTGGAAGCGCAGCTGCCGCCGAACCTGAAAAGCGAAATCGCCTACGACGCGACACTGTTCATTCAGGCGTCGATCGATGAGGTGGTGAAAACCCTGTTCGAAGCGGTGCTGATCGTCATCGTCGTGGTGTTCCTGTTCCTCGGCGCGCTGCGTTCGGTAGTGATCCCGGTGGTGACCATTCCGCTGTCGATGATCGGCGTGATGTTCTTCATGCAGATGATGGGTTACTCGATGAACCTGCTGACGCTGCTGGCCATGGTGCTGGCCATCGGTCTGGTGGTGGACGATGCGATCGTCGTGGTGGAAAACATCCACCGGCACATCGAGGAAGGCAAGACGCCGTTCGATGCAGCCCTGGAAGGCGCGCGGGAAATTGCCATGCCGGTGGTGTCGATGACCATCACCCTGGCGGCGGTGTATGCGCCGATCGGTTTCCTCACCGGGCTGACCGGAGCGCTGTTCAAGGAGTTCGCCCTGACCCTGGCCGGTGCGGTGGTGATCTCCGGCGTCGTCGCCCTGACGCTGTCGCCGATGATGTGCGCGTTTCTGCTGCGCCACGAAGAGAATCCCAGCGGCCTGGCCCATCGTCTCGACCGAGTCTTTGAAGGCCTCAAGCGCCGTTATCAAAGCATGCTCCACGGCACGCTCAATACCCGGCCGGTGGTGCTGGTGTTTGCGGTGATCGTGCTGTGCCTGATTCCGGTGTTTCTCAAGTTCACCAAGTCGGAACTGGCCCCGGACGAGGATCAAGGCATCATTTTCATGATGGCCAGCGCACCGCAGCCGACCAACCTCGACTACCTGAGCACCTACACCGACGAATTCATCACCATCTTCAAAGAGTTTCCCGAGTACTACTCATCGTTCCAGATCAACGGCTACAACGGCGTGCAGGCCGGTATCGGCGGCTTCCTGCTCAAGCCATGGAACGAGCGCAGCCGCACGCAGATGGAAATCCTCCCCGAGGTGCAGAGCAAACTGGAGAGCATTCCCGGCCTGCAGATCTTCGGTTTCAACCTGCCCTCCCTGCCCGGCACCGGTGAGGGTCTGCCCTTCGAATTCGTGGTCAACACGGCCAATGACTACGAGCTGCTGCTGCAAGTCGCCGAGCGCATCGAGAAACGCGCCATGGAGTCAGGCAAGTTCGCCTTCGTCGACCTCGATCTGGCGTTCGACAAGCCGGAAGTAGTCGTGGATATCGACCGCGACAAGGCCGCGCAGATGGGCGTGTCGATGCTTGACCTCGGCAGCACGCTGGCGACCTTGCTCGGCGAGGCGGAGATCAACCGCTTCACCATCGACGGGCGCAGCTACAAGGTCATCGCCCAGGTTGAACGGGCCTACCGCGACAACCCGGACTGGCTGAACAATTACTACGTGAAAAACACCCAGGGCGAATTGCTGCCGCTGTCGACGCTGATCAAGGTCAGCGACCGCGCACGGCCGCGCCAGCTCAATCAGTTCCAGCAGCTCAATGCGGCGAAGATTTCCGGTTTCCCGCTGGTGAGCATGGGCGAAGCCATCGACACCGTGCTGCAGATTGCCCGCGAAGAAGCACCGGCCGGGTTTGCCTTCGACTACGGCGGTGCCTCGCGCCAGTACGTGCAGGAAGGCAGCGCATTGTGGGTCACGTTTGCCCTGGCGTTGGCGATCATCTTTCTGGTGCTGGCCGCACAGTTCGAAAGCTTCCGCGATCCGCTGGTGATTCTGGTGACCGTACCGCTGTCGATCTGCGGGGCGCTGATTCCGCTGTTCCTCGGCTGGTCGAGCATGAACATCTACACCCAGGTCGGGCTGGTGACGCTGATCGGCCTGATCAGCAAGCACGGCATCCTGATCGTCGAATTCGCCAACCAGTTGCGCAAGGACAAGGGTTTGAGCGCCCGTGAAGCCGTAGAGGAAGCAGCGGCAATTCGCTTGCGCCCGGTGCTGATGACGACGGCGGCAATGGTGTTCGGCATGGTGCCGCTGATTCTGGCCACCGGTGCGGGAGCCGTGAGCCGCTTTGATATAGGCATGGTGATTGCGACGGGGATGTCGATCGGCACGTTGTTTACGCTGTTCGTGCTGCCGTGTGTTTATACCTTCCTGGCTAAGCCAGATGCCAGATAATGCACATTTCCCTGTGGGAGCGAGCCTGCTCGCGAATGCGGTATTTTGATCGTTCCCACGCTCTGCGTGGGAATGCAGCTCGGGACGCTCCGCGTCCCATTGGAA
>NZ_WBRZ01000362.1:0-4510 GCF_008923895.1 Pseudomonas sp. GXM4 | reverse complement strand
ATCTGGAATGCATTCCCCTGTAGGAGCTGCCGAAGGCTGCGATCTTTTGATGACACCTCAATATCCGCGGGTGAAATCCACCTCGCCGCGCAAAGCCTCACCCGCCTCGTACGCTTTCAGGTTCTGCACAAACAAATCCACCATCAGCGCCGGCGAGGTCGGCGCCGAGCTGTGCCCGGTCAGCAGCAAGCCCCACGCGGTCCAGAACGGATGGCGTTGCGGCAATGGTTCCTGACGGCAGACGTCGATCACCGCGCCGGCCAGGTGCCCTTCTTTCAAAGCTTCAACCAGATCGGCATCGACCACTGCCACACCGCGTCCAGCGTTGATGAACAGTCCGGTCGGTTTGAATTGCTTGAACAGCGCCGCGTCGTAGATATCGTGGGTGTGTTCGGTGTTCGGCAGCAGATTGACCACGTAGTCCACCTCGCCCACCAGACGCGGAAGATCGGCCAGCGCGCCGACTTCGACAAACGGCGCCTGTTCGCGGGCGCTGCTGGCGATGCCATAAAGCTCGACGCCGAACGGCAGGAGAAACTGCGCAACGCTCTGGCCGATGTCTCCGGTGCCGACGATCAGCACCTTGCGCCCGACCAGACTCTGGCCGCTGCGGTTGTCCCACTTGCGCTCGACCTGGCTGACCAGCCGCGCCAGCACTTCGCGTTCGTGGCCGAGGATGTAGGTCAGCACGTATTCGGCCATGACCTGACCGAAAATCCCCACGGCGCGAGTCAGGCGATAATCGCGGCGCAAGCCGTCGGCGAGCAGCGGCGTAATGCCGGCCCAGGTCGATTGCAGCCATTGCGGTTGATGGCCCTGGCGCAGCAGGGTCGCGAGCAGATCCGGCTGGCCCAGCCACACCGGGCAATCGGCGGCCTGTCGCGCCAGTTCGGCGGAGTCGCCGCTGGTCAGGACTTCAAGCTCGGGCAGTGCCTGACGCAGCAGGCGGGCGTATATCGCGTGGTCGTGTTCAGCAATCAGAACGCGCATCTTCAAACCTTTCGCAAACCGTGCAGACAGCCGCCGGATTCGGGCCGGCCATCGCGGTAAAAACAGTTCCAGGGTTAACCGAGGCCCAGGACAGGGCCTCGCGGGTCAGACCGGGTCGTTGCGTCGCAGCAACTCTTCGGGCAGGTGCTCGATGTACTCGTCCTCGGCCGGCGGCATTTGCAGGTGATAGCCCTGCTTGTCGAGGTTTTCCAGGACCACGGTGATGTCTTCGCTGGCCAGTTTGCGCTCGGGCGACAGCACCAGATCGAAGGAATGCTTCGCTTTGCCGAAAGCCGTCATCAGCGCATCCGGCACGCGCTCGAGCGCATCGCTCTTGAGCACGTAGAGATACATGCCGCTGCGCTTGGAGCTTTGGTAGATGGAGCAAATACGTTTCAAGGCTGTTCTCCGGCGGTGGCCAGGCTGTCGAGCAGCTTCTGGCCGAGCAATTCGCGGCGCCAGCCACGCAGCGAATCGGGCAATTGGTAAGGACCCTCGGGGAAGCCGCTTTTGACCAGGGCTTCGAGGGTTTTCTTGCGCAGCATCAGTTCCGGGGCAATACCCAGGCGTTCGGCCTCGGCCTGACCCAGCGCGCGCAGTTGTTTGATCAGCGCAGCGGCTTCGATCGGCAACGGCTCGGGCACTGCCGGCGGCCATTGATCCGGCCCCACACTGCCAGAGCGCTTGATCAGATCAAGCAGAAACTGACCGTCCTGACGTACGGTACGCGGGTGCATGTCTTCGATCTTGCCCAGCGCCGCGAGGTTATCCGGCTGCGTGCGGGCCAGGGGCCACAGCGAGTGTTCCCGGACGATGCGGTTGCGCGGCAGGTCGCGGGCACGGGCTTCTTTTTCGCGCCAGGCGCACAGCTCACGCAGCACGGCCAGTTGGGCACGGGACAGCTTCCACGCCAGTTTCGCCTCGCGATAGACCTCGTACGGATCGGTCTCGCGGCGCAGGTTGGCGACCAGTTCGGCGCCATCCTCCAGCACCCAGGCGAACTTGTCGGCGGACAGCTTGGGCCGCAACTCGACGAACACCTCAGCCAGATGCACGGCGTCTTCGGCGGCATAGCTGATCTGGGTTTCGGACAGCGGGCGCTGCAACCAGTCGGAGCGGGTTTCGCCCTTGGGCAGGTCGATGCCGAGCACCTCCTGCACCAGGCGCGAGTAGCCCATCGAAAAACCGAGGTTCAGATAGGCGGCGGCCAGTTGTGTGTCGAACAACGGCGCCGGCAGGCTGCCGGTCAGGCGCAACAGCACTTCGAGGTCTTCGCTGCAGGCGTGCAGGACTTTGAGCACCGCCGGGTTTTCCAGCAACGCTGCCAGAGGTTGCCAGGCGTTGATGGTCAGCGGATCGATCAGGTAGGCGCGTTTGCCGTCGCCGATCTGCAACAGGCCGGCAATCGGGTAGAAGGTGTCGACCCGCATGAATTCGGTGTCGAGGGCAACGAACGGCAGCTGCTGCCACTCGGCGCAAAACTGCGCGAGGCTTTCGTTGTCGCGAATCCAGTGAATATCGATAGCCACACGGCTCTCCCTTGAAGAATGGCGCGCAGTATATATCGCCACCGACGATTTACGCGCCTTTGAAGGGCAAGAGCTGTAAGGAAATGTCTTGCCTGTCAGCAAGAATAGTCTGACAGCAGAAACAGAAAGGCCCCTCGCATTGGCGCGACGGGCAGGAAACGCTTCACTGCTTGGCCAACACGCCGTCGATCACCGCGCCACGACAGCCGGCAAACATGTCCAAGGCAGGTTGATAGACGCTGCTGCGCACTTCCAGCAGGCCGAGCATCGAGTGGAACAGATTGTCCTGGCTCAGCGGCTTGTCCCGGCTCAGTTGCAGGCAATGGGTGTCGACCGAATAGGCCTTCTGATAGCTGTCAGAGAACCACGCCAGCATCGCTACATGCTTCTGTTGCTCGGGCGCCAGCATATAAGGCGTGCCGTGCAGAAACAGGTTGTACTCGCCCAGCGATTCGCCGTGGTCCGACAGATAGAGCATGGCGGTGTCGACTTTGTCCTGATTACTGCGCAGCACATCAATCAGGCTCGCCAGCACATGGTCGGTGTAGACCAAGGTGTTATCGTAACCGTTGACGATACTTTCGCGGCTGCAATTGTTCAGCGCGTTACTTTCACAGACCGGAGTGAAGTGTTCGTACTCCTTGGGATAACGCTTGAAGTAGTCCGGGCCATGACTGCCCATCTGGTGCAGAACCAGCACGGTGTCCTTGTCCAGATGATCGATGAAACTTTGCAGACCTTGCAGGAGGATTTCATCGCGACACTCGCTGTTGGCGCATAACGCAGGGTCTTGCAACTTGCTGACATCCTGCACCGTGACGCGGTCGCAAGTACCTTTGCAGCCGGACTGGTTATCACGCCAGATCACATCGATGCCGGCACGCTTGAGCACATCGAGCAAGCCTTCTTCATTCCTGGCCTTGCTGGCGTTGTAATCCTTGCGACCCATATTGGAGAACATGCACGGTACCGAAACTGCGGTTTCCGTACCGCAGGAATGCACATCGGTAAAGGCGATCAGCCCGGCCTCCTTGTCCAGTTGCGGGGTGGTGTCGCGGTCATAACCGAGAATGCCGAAGTTCTGCGCCCGCGCACTCTCCCCCACCACCAGCACCGTGAGGGATTTGCGTGGCTGTAGCTGCAAGTCGGGGTTGCGCTGGGCATCTTCGCCGATCTTGATGAACGGTTGCTGCGCCGAGACCACTTGCTCTTGCAGATAACCAATGGATGCGCCGATGTAATTGCTCGGCACCAGCATCAGGCGAATTTCGTGGTGATTGCGAAACAGCGACGACAAACCTTGATAGTTGGCCAATGCCACAACACCGATTACCGCCGCCGAGGCAACACTGACAATAACTTTGCTGAACAACTCACGATGCCAGCGCCGATAATTGACCGGTACTTTCCACAACAACAAACACGGCAAAATACCCAGCAAGAGAATATAAGTGAACAACTTCAACGAGAGCAGATCACGCACTTCCGTCACATTGGTTTCGGCAAAGTTGCGAAACATGCCGGCATCGATCATCACGCCATATTGGCTCATGAAGTAAGCCACGCCGGCGCTGACTAAAAACAACAGGGTCAATAGTGGTTTAAGCAGTGGCCGGAAAGCGAATAACGTCAGGACTATGTTGAACGCGGCAAAGATCATCACGCCAAACGCCACGCGCATGGCGATGCCCTTACCATCGGCGGCGGTGATCTCGAACAGATGTTGCCAAAGCACCAGATTGAAACCGAGCAACAAAAAGGCGCTGGCGAACAACGTCACCCATTCCGGGCGCACGGCTTTTAACTTCAACATGATGAGTGACTGTTCCTGAAAGAAGAGCCTCGTCAAGTGTGAAAATTTCATTCACCGAGGCATGCCAAACTTTAGGCAGCCATGGATCAATTTTTCGTGAAAAAGATGCTAATGATTAGTTGCCTCGGAGTACGAACGTGAAAGTTTGCGAGTATTGGAGAATGGTTCAGGTTTTATT
>NZ_WBRZ01000361.1:0-4513 GCF_008923895.1 Pseudomonas sp. GXM4 | reverse complement strand
AACGCCCGATCCGAACATCGACAAACCCACCCTGCCGTACACCGAGCCGACACCAGTGCCCGAGCAAGAGCCGCCAGGCACCACGCCACCGCCGAAAGAAGAGCCACCGAATACGATGCCACCAGTGATCGTCTGACCCCTGCCCCCTGATCGTCCCCATGCTCCGCGTCTGATCTGATCGTTCCCACGCGCAGCAAAGGAATGCAGCCCGGGACGCTCTGCGTCCCATCCAGAGCCGAACGCGGAGCGTCCGTTGAAGCATTCCCACGCGGAGCGTGGGAACGATCATCAGTTGGCGCTGAGTCAGAGGTGGTCATTCTTGTCGACATCCTTTTCGAACACTCTCACCACGTAAGGCATCACGCTGAAGATCGCCAGCGCCAGAATGGTACTGAGCAATGCCGTCGCTTCCTTGCCCAGCCCCGCCGCCACGCCGATCGCCGCCGTCATCCACAATCCAGCTGCTGTGGTCAGGCCTTTGACATGGGATTCGTCGCCCTGCTGATTTTTCAGAATGGTCCCGGCGCCGAGAAAGCCGATCCCGGCAATCACGCCCTGCAAGACCCGACTCATGGCATCGGATTCTGCGCCCGAGGTCTGCGGCACCAATACGAATAGCGCAGCACCCAATGCCACCAGCATGTGCGTGCGCACGCCCGCTGCCTTGCCTTTATGCTCGCGCTCGAAACCGAGTATCCCGCCGAGAATCGCCGCCATCACCAGGCGTACGGTGATCCGGGTCATTTGCGAGGCATCACCGATATCTGCGAACTCGGCTTGCATCGTGGCCCACACTTCATCCCACCAGTCTTCCATCGTGCCTCCCTTGTTATTGGCTTGATAAGCGATGGACAACAGCGACCATTAATCGGTTGCGCAGAACGATCGGCGCGCTGCGCTTCCTAATATGCAGACCTCCCTGGAACAAGGACTGCCGCCATGCCCGTTCGAATCGATGAATCCAACCCCGAGCAGAAAGTGTGTTTTTTTACCGTCGAGCATGGTGAGGAAATTCGCATCTGCGACACCCTTGAAGTCCTGACCGACAGTGACAAAGCCATGTCGTTCGTGGAAATCGAAGGCAAACGCACCTACATCACCGAAGCAGAAGCCGATGCCTTGACCGTCGCCGGGGCCAAGGACGGGCGCAAACATCTGAAGGCCGATGACAGTGATTCGGTGGTTTGATTGATCTCGATCAACACCCGACGGAGACGCCTGCAATAGGCGTTTGCGCCTTGCCTGACAGGTTGCTTCACGTTGTCGCAGGCATTGCGCCAAACCTCATCTGATCCGCTTTTTATTGCCAAACCTGAGTCTGTTCTGCAAACAGATCGGCGCTCATAGTGCATCGGCCTGATGGAGGCTGATGAGCGAACGAACATGAGCGAGCAAATCCCCGTCCGAACCGTAGAAGCATCGCCAACAATAAAAAGCGTACCCGCGCGCCCACTGAAGGCGACTGCCGGATCCACCGACAAGCAGATCCACACCCGCAGTTTCACCGGCCTGTTCCGCAACCTGCGTATGAGCGGTGCCGGACTTCTGTTCGTGCTGTTTTTCGGCACCGTGTGGCTGAACTGGGGCGGTCGGCAGGCGGTGCTGTGGGATCTGGCGGAAAGCAAATTCCACATCTTCGGCGCGACGTTCTGGCCGCAGGATTTCATTCTGCTCTCGGCGCTGTTGATCATTGCCGCGTTCGGACTCTTCGCCATCACCGTGTTTGCCGGTCGCGTCTGGTGCGGTTACACCTGCCCGCAGAGTTCGTGGACGTGGATCTTCATGTGGTGCGAGAAGATCACCGAAGGCGAGCGCAACCAGCGGATCAAACTGCAAGCGGCGCCATGGAACCTGAACAAACTGGCGCGGCGTGCCGCCAAACACACATTGTGGCTGGCGATCAGCGTGATGACCGGCCTGACCTTCGTCGGCTACTTCACCCCGATCCGGCCGCTGGCCGAAGATCTGCTGACCCTGCAGATCGGTGGCGTCAGTCTGTTCTGGGTGCTGTTCTTCGCCGCCGCCACCTACATCAACGCCGGTTGGCTGCGTGAGGCGGTGTGCATGCACATGTGCCCGTATGCGCGGTTCCAGAGTGTGATGTTCGACAAGGACACGCTGACCATTGCCTACGACGCCGGCCGCGGCGAAAACCGGGGTCCGCGCAAGCGTGACGTGCGCCCGGTCGAAGCCGGCCTGGGTGATTGCATCGACTGCCAGTTGTGCGTGCAGGTCTGCCCGACCGGCATCGATATCCGCAATGGCTTGCAAATGGAATGCATCGGCTGCGCAGCATGCATCGACGCCTGCGATTCGATCATGGACAAAATGCATTACCCGCGCGGCCTGATCCGCTACAGTTCCGAGCGCGAATTGCAGGGCGGCAAGACTCACCTGCTGCGTCCGCGTTTGATTGGCTACACGGCGGTGTTACTGGTGATGATTGGAGCGTTAGCACTGGCATTGATCGAGCGGCCAATGGTGTCGCTGGACGTGACCAAGGATCGCGGGTTGTTCCGCGAGAACGCTCAAGGGCAGATCGAGAATATTTATTCGCTGAAAGTGATCAACAAGACTCAGCAACGGCAGGATTACCGGTTGAGTCTGGTTGATGGCGACGGGTTTGAGTTGCAGGGCAAAACAGCATTGAGCCTGGCGCCCGGGGAGATTGTCGATGTGCCGGTGTCGGTGGCGATGACCACCGAGCGCCCGGCGAGCAGTTCGCAGACGTTGAGTTTCAGGATTGAAGACAGTGACGAGCCGCAGGTATACAGCGTGGCGAACAGCCGGTTTGTGGCGCCGATGAATCGTTGAGGAGCTGGCACTGCTGCCCTCACCCCAGCCCTCTCCCGGAGGGAGAGGGAGCCGACCGAGGTGTCTGTCGCTATGCATCGACCTGAAAGACCGAGTCGATTATGGATTCGGCAAAGCACTGTCAGGTCGGCATATTTCATCAGCATCCCCCAATCAGTCCCCTCTCCCTTTGGGAGAGGGTTAGGGTGAGGGCTTCTTCCCTGACACCCCACAAAATCAAGTCCACCAAGGCCCACCGATGAAACGCTACGAAAAATTCGCCGACGACATCGCTGAACTGATCCGCTCCGGGGTCCTCGGCCCTGGCCAGCGGGTACCGTCGGTGCGCTATGCCAGCCAGGCTTACGGGGTCAGCCCGTCGACCGTGTTCCAGGCCTATTACCTGCTCGAACGCCGCGGCCTGATCCGCGCCCGGCCGCGCTCCGGTTACTTCGTCAACGCCCATACACCGAGCACATTTTCCGAGCCGGTGATCAGCAGCCAGGTCAACGAATCCACCGAAGTCGACGTCAGCGAGCTGGTGTTCTCGGTACTCGATTCGATCAAAGACCCCAACACCGTGCCGTTCGGCTCAGCCTTCCCCAGCCCGACGCTGTTCCCGCTGCAACGCCTGTCGCGCTCCCTGGCCAGCGCCGCGCGGGAGATGGATCCGCGCATGGTCGTCACCGACATGTCGCCGGGCAACCCGCAACTGCGCCGACAGATTGCCCTGCGCTACATGGTCGGCGGGCTGATGCTGCCGATGGAAGAGCTACTCATCACCAACGGCGCTCTCGAAGCGCTGAACCTGTGCCTGCAAGCAGTGACCGAGCCCGGCGATCTGGTGGCCATCGAGGCCCCGGCGTTTTATGCCTGCCTGCAAGTGCTGGAGCGCCTGAAGCTCAAAGCCGTGGAAATCCCCGTGCACCCGCGTGACGGCATCGACCTCGGCGTGCTCGCGCAAACTCTGGAACGCCATCCGATCAAGGCCTGCTGGTGCATGACCAGTTTCCAGAACCCAATGGGCGCGACCGTGCCCGAGGCGAAGAAACAGGAACTGGTCGAACTGCTGCGTCAGCATCAGGTACCGTTGATCGAAGACGACGTCTACGCCGAGCTTTATTACGGGCAACAGGCGCCAAAACCGGCCAAGGCTTTTGATACCGAAGGATTGGTCATGCATTGCGGCTCGTTCGCCAAAAGTCTCGCGCCCGGTTATCGCATCGGCTGGGTGGCGGCCGGGCGTTTCGCGCAGAAGATCGAGCGACTGAAGCTGATGACCTCGCTGTGCGCTTCGATGCCGGCGCAAGCGGCAATTGCCGATTATCTGCAACACGGCGGCTACGATCGGCATCTGCGCAAACTGCGTTATGCCCTGGAAGAACAGCAGAGCGCGATGCTCGCGGCGATTGCTCGGTATTTTCCGGCGCAGACCCGGGTCAGCCAGCCGGCGGGCGGCTACTTTCTGTGGCTGGAATTGCCGGAGCAGATGGATTCGCTGAAGCTGTTTCAAATGGCATTGGCGCAAGGCATCAGCATCGCGCCGGGGCCGATATTCTCGCCGACCCAGCGTTTCAGGAATTGCATTCGCTTGAATTACGGCAGCCCGTGGACCGAAGAATCGGAAAAGGCCATGGAGACGTTGGGGCGGATTGTGCGGTCGTTCGGATGATTCTGTGCTGTTTGCACCGGCCTCATCGCTGGCAAGCCAGCTCCCACA
>NZ_WBRZ01000360.1:0-4541 GCF_008923895.1 Pseudomonas sp. GXM4 | reverse complement strand
TCGACCGGATAGCTCAGGTCGATGTACCTAGAAAGAACAACACGGTCAGCCCCCTCTCCCTCTGGGAGAGGGCTGGGGTGAGGGGCTTTTGATCTTCAGATCAGATCTGCTCAGCCCACAGATCATATTCGTCAGCGTCAGTCACCTTGCACCAGACCTTGTCACCCGGCTTCAAATTGCTGCCGTTATCAATAAACACGTTGCCATCGATTTCCGGGGCGTCGAAGAAGCAACGGCCGACCGCACCTTGTTCGTCAACCTCGTCCACCAGCACTTCAATCTCACGACCGATGCGCATTTGCAGGCGTGCCGAGCTGATCGCCTGCTGGTGCGCCATGAAGCGCTCCCAGCGATCCTGCTTGACGTCGTCGGGCACCACTTCCAGATCCAGATCATTCGCTGGCGCGCCGTCAACCGGCGAGTACTGGAAGCAGCCGACGCGGTCGAGCTGGGCTTCGGTCAGCCAGTTGAGCAAGTACTGGAAGTCTTCTTCGGTTTCGCCCGGGAAGCCGACGATGAAGGTCGAACGGATGATCAGGTCCGGGCAGATTTCGCGCCAGTTCTTGATGCGCGCCAGGGTCTTGTCTTCGAACGCCGGGCGTTTCATCGACTTCAGGACTTTCGGGCTGGCGTGCTGGAACGGGATATCCAGGTACGGCAGGATCTTGCCGGCGGCCATCAGTGGAATCAGCTCGTCGACGTGCGGGTACGGATAAACGTAGTGCAAGCGGACCCAGACGCCCAGGGTGCTCAGCGCCTCGCAAAGCTCGGTCATGCGGGTTTTCACTGGCGCGCCGTTCCAGAAACCGGTGCGGTATTTCACATCAACGCCGTAGGCGCTGGTGTCTTGCGAGATCACCAGCAATTCTTTGACGCCGGATTTGACCAGGCGCTGCGCCTCGTCGAGCACATCACCAACCGGACGGCTGACCAGTTTGCCGCGCATCGACGGAATGATGCAGAACGAGCAGCTGTGGTTGCAGCCTTCGGAAATCTTCAGGTACGCGTAGTGGCGCGGGGTCAGCTTGATACCTTGTGGCGGCACCAGGTCGATCAGCGGGTTGTGATCCTGACGCGGCGGCACCACTTCGTGCACGGCGTTGACCACTTGCTCGTACTGCTGCGGGCCGGTCACGGCCAGCACGCTCGGGTGCACATTGCGGATGTTGCCTTCTTCCACGCCCATGCAGCCGGTAACGATGACCTTGCCGTTTTCCTTGATCGCTTCGCCAATCACTTCCAGCGACTCAGCCTTGGCCGAATCGATGAAACCGCAGGTGTTGACCACTACGACGTCGGCGTCCTGATAGGTGGACACCACGTCATAGCCTTCCATGCGCAGCTGGGTCAGGATGCGCTCGGAGTCGACCAGTGCTTTCGGGCAACCCAGAGATACAAAGCCAACCTTTGGATTGGCCGGCGCAGGAGTGGTGGACATGTCTAACCTCGGTGTTTTGTGACGTCGCTTGCATCATGCGCAAACCGACGGATGGGCGCTTGGGATGCGCCTCTGATCAAAAAGTGCGCAATTCTAGCGGCGGGCAACGCACTTGACCAGCTTTATACGGGGAAATACGACGAGTGCTGCGCTATGCTTCGCGCCGTTGAGCTTTACCGATTTCGTGCAGTCAATCATTGGTCTGTAACAACAGGTAAAACAGCGCATGCTGCAACTCAAAGCATAGTGCTTCCTTCAAAGAAGCCGGTATCGAGATCAGGAGTGTTGGATGGGTCAGGCAAGTAGTCATGCGGCGGGCGCCGAGGGTTCGGCAAGCAGACCGCTGAGCATGCTGGTCGCGGCAGTCGGGGTGGTCTATGGCGACATCGGCACGAGCCCGTTGTACACCCTCAAGGAAGTGTTTTCCGGCGGTTATGGTGTGCCGGTCAATCACGACGGCGTGCTGGGCATTCTGTCGTTGATCTTCTGGTCGCTGATCTGGGTGGTCTCGATCAAGTACATGATGTTCGTCCTGCGCGCCGACAACCAGGGCGAGGGCGGCATCATGGCCCTGACCGCACTGGCTCGGCGGGCAGCGGCGGGGCGCAAGCGCCTGCGCACGCTGTTGGTGGTGTGCGGGCTGATTGGTGCGGCGCTGTTCTACGGCGACAGCATGATCACCCCGGCCATTTCGGTGCTGTCGGCGATCGAAGGCCTTGGCCTGGCGTTTGAAGGCATCGATCACTGGGTGGTGCCGCTGTCGCTGGTCGTGCTGGTCGCGCTGTTTCTGATCCAGCGCCACGGCACCGCGCGGATCGGTATTCTGTTCGGGCCGATCATGGTCACCTGGTTCCTCGTCCTCGGCGCGCTCGGTGTGTACGGCATCAGCCACACCCCGGAAGTGCTGCACGCGCTGAACCCGATGTGGGCGGTGAATTTTTTCGTCGTGCACCCGGGCATGGGCGTAGCGATCCTCGGCGCGGTAGTGCTGGCGCTGACCGGCGCCGAAGCGCTGTACGCCGACATGGGCCACTTCGGCCGCAAGCCAATCGCTCGCGCTTGGTTCCTGCTGGTGCTGCCGGCGCTGGTGCTCAACTACTTCGGCCAGGGCGCATTGCTGCTGGAAAACCCTGACGCCGCGCGCAATCCGTTCTACCTGCTGGCACCGAGCTGGGCGCTGATTCCGCTGGTCGGCCTGTCGACCCTGGCCACGGTGATTGCCTCGCAAGCGGTGATTTCCGGCGCGTTCTCCCTGACCCGTCAGGCGATCCAGCTCGGTTACATCCCGCGCATGTACATCCAGCACACCTCCAGCGATGAGCAGGGCCAGATCTACATTGGCGCGGTGAACTGGGCGCTGATGGTCGGTGTGGTCCTGTTGGTGCTGGGCTTCGAATCCTCCGGTGCACTGGCCTCGGCCTACGGCGTGGCAGTGACCGGCACCATGCTGATGACTACCATTCTGGTGTCGGCGGTCATGCTGCTGCTGTGGAAATGGCCACCAATCCTCGCGGTGCCGGTGTTGCTTGGCTTCCTGCTGGTGGATGGCCTGTACTTCGCTGCCAACGTGCCGAAGATCGTTCAGGGCGGCGCGTTCCCGGTGATCGCCGGTATCGCCCTGTTCGTGCTGATGACCACCTGGAAGCGCGGCAAACAACTGCTGGTCGAACGCCTCGACGAAGGCGCGCTGCCGCTGCCGATCTTCATCAGCAGCATCCGCGTGCAACCGCCGCATCGCGTACAGGGCACCGCCGTGTTCCTCACCGCCCGCTCCGACGCCGTGCCCCATGCCTTGTTGCACAACCTGCTGCACAACCAGGTGCTGCATGAGCAAGTGGTGTTGCTGACGGTGGTCTACGAAGACATCCCTCGCGTACCGCCATCGCGGCGCTTCGAGGTCGAAGCGCACGGAGAGGGTTTCTTCCGGGTGATCCTGCATTTCGGTTTCACCGACGAGCCCGACGTGCCGCAAGCGCTGAAGCTGTGTCATCTGGATGATCTGGACTTCAGCCCGATGCGCACGACCTATTTCCTCAGTCGCGAGACGGTAATTGCCTCGAAACTCGAGGGGATGGCGCGTTGGCGTGAGGCGCTGTTTGCGTTCATGTTGAAGAATGCCAATGGGAACTTGAGGTTCTTCAATCTACCGCTGAACCGAGTGATTGAGTTGGGGACGCAGGTGGAGATGTAAGCCCCGCCGCAACTCAAAAGCCCCCGTCAGCTTCAAGGCTGTCGGGGGCTTTTTTGTGCCTGCACATAAACCTCAAACCCACGCAACTCCCCCTGTGGGAGCGAGCTTGCTCGCGAAGGCTGAGTGACAGGAGAAGCATTCTTCGGCTGACCCACCGCATTCGCGAGCAAGCTCGCTCCCACAAGGGTTTTGTGGTGTTAGTGGCTTTCAGGCAATTCTTCTTCGGATTCGGTCTTTGTGCGAGCAGGTCGTGGGATCAGCGCTTGGATCACGTCATCAACCAAGGCTTTGCCCATCACCGTCAGGTAATGCGCAGCCCAGGCATGGCGGTCGGTGTCTCTGTTGAAAGCAGCGTCTTCTGCGAAGGATTTGGCGAGGGACAGCAGGTCGGAGGATTGGGACAAGGCATTGATGATCGGGACGCCGGAGCGGACGTTGAAGAACGCTTGATCCGAGTTGTAGAGGAAAGGGGTGAAGCCGATGGTTTTAACGTTTGCGAGTCCGTGCAGATCAGTTTCGGTCATCGTGTTACTCCTTGGTTCGAAGTGCCGAGACTTTCGTTACCACGCGAAAGGGAGGCAGCTGTACGCAGGGTGGTAAACCGGGAACCAAGGAAACCGGCACGCCAGAAGGCGTCCCACGCACAGCCGCCATAACTCGATGAGCGCGCTGTTGCGATGGTTTCTCCGGGTTACCACACCCGATCGCTGAATGGGTCAGCGACCTCCGGAGAGTATCCCGTCGAAAAACAGCGCAATAGAGCGGCACAGCGCCCCAACAAGAGTTTCGGAGTTTGCCTACAAGGTCTGTGGGCGTCATCTGATATTGCGAGACTGGAAGTAAACGAAAGTAAACACTTGGCACTTTTTTCTCTGTGGGAGCGAGCCTGCTCGCGAAGACGCAGTGTCAGTC
>NZ_WBRZ01000036.1:0-29108 GCF_008923895.1 Pseudomonas sp. GXM4 | reverse complement strand
CTCAGCAATCGTTGGTTACATCTTTGATTTCTCGCGGAGTAACTTGTGATGCTGATAATCTTGTTGACTATCAGTCTGACTGCACAAGCACCCACACGAATTGCTTGATTCAGTTGTTAAAGAGCGGTTGGTTAAGATCTTTCGTCTCAACCGAGGCGCGCATTCTACAGCAGCCTCATTTGCTGTCAAGTGATTATTTTCAGAAGTTTTCGAAGAATTCTTCAACAACTTCAACCACTTGCGCTTCCGATCTCTCGTTAGCGGGAGGCGAATTCTACAGCGTTAATCGCTGCTGTCAACACCTCTTTTTCTCCGCTTTCGACCGAGAAGATCGAACCGTTAAAAGAGCCAAACATCACTGCTCTTTCAACTCCTTCCAGGCCTCGATGATCTGAAGCAAGCCGCTGTCGAAAACTGCGTAACTCTTTGAATCTCAAGGAGTTTTCCGTTTCGACTGCGCCGGAAGTGGGGCGAATTATAGACCTCTGGAATTCGCCGTCAACCCCCAATTTCAACTTTATTCAGATTTCAGCGTAATACGTGCAAAAGCTTTCTTGCCGGCCTGGCAAACGTGAGTCGTGCCCAGTACATATATAAAGGAGCGATCAACCACCTCACCATCGACACGCACCCCGCCAGCCGCCAACAGATCTCGCGCCGCTGCCGAGTTCTTCACCAAGCCTGCCTTATTAAGGACGGCAGCGATTGGCATGTCCTCAACCGAAGACAGTTCGATCTCAGGCAAGTCATCTGGAAGTTCGCCATCCTTCATGCGGTTGCCAGCGCCTCGGTGAGCGTTCGCCGCAGCCTCTTCACCATGGAAACGCGCAACGATCTCTTCAGCGAGTTTGATTTTGATGTCACGCGGATTCGCCCCAGCTTCGACGTCAGCCCGGAATGCGTTGATTTCATCCATCGAACGGAAGCTGAGCAACTCGAAGTAACGCCACATCAGCGCATCCGGGATGGAAACCAGCTTGCTGTACATGACGCCTGGTGCTTCCTGAATACCGACATAGTTGCCCAGCGACTTGGACATCTTCTTCACGCCATCCAGACCTTCCAGCAATGGCATGGTCAGAATGCACTGGGCTTCCTGGCCATAACCACGCTGCAACTCGCGACCCATCAGCAGGTTGAACTTCTGATCGGTACCGCCCAGCTCGACATCGGCGCGCAGCGCGACCGAGTCATAACCCTGAACCAGCGGATAGAGGAACTCGTGAATAGCGATCGGCTGGTTGGTGGTATAGCGCTTGTCGAAGTCATCGCGCTCGAGCATGCGAGCGACGGTGTATTGCGAAGTCAGGCGAATGAAATCCGCTGGCCCCATCTTGTCCATCCAGGTGGAGTTGAAGGCAACTTCGGTTTTCGCCGGATCAAGGATTTTGAAAACCTGAGTCTTGTAGGTCTCAGCATTTTCTAGAACCTGCTCACGCGTCAGTGGCGGACGCGTGGCGCTCTTGCCACTCGGATCGCCGATCATCCCGGTGAAGTCACCTATAAGGAAGATCACCTGGTGCCCCAGTTCCTGAAACTGACGCAGCTTATTAATAAGCACGGTATGCCCAAGATGCAGATCCGGAGCGGTAGGGTCGAAACCAGCCTTGATACGCAGCGGCTGGCCGCGCTTGAGCTTTTCGACCAGCTCGGACTCGACCAACAGTTCTTCCGCACCACGTTTAATCAGCGCTAGCTGCTCTTCAACCGACTTCATAACAGACCCGCAAGGCTCAGATTCAAAGGGAACCAACCATACAAGAACGCGCACCAATTACAAGTTTTGCCCGGCGCACGGACACCAATCCACAGACCCGAGGTCTGTAGACTTGCTTCAGCGATGATTTGGTTATATTTTATACAGTTATTTCATCTTCATCATGTCATTCATCTTTTCCAATTCATCTATTTCAAAGTCAAAAATTACCTATGACCACAGAACCGTCTAAAGCGCCCCCGCTTTACCCGAAGACCCACCTGCTCGCCGCAAGTGGAATCGCCGCCCTTCTCAGCCTGGCGCTGCTGGTATTTCCCTCCAGCGATGTTGAAGCCAAAAAGACGACTCTGAGTCTTGAACTGGAAAGTCCTGCTGAACAACTGACACAAGATCAAGACGCTGCTGATGCCGCTCAAGCCACAAACGAGCCCGCAGCTTCGCCGTTCGCACAAATCGAAAACAGCGACGAAAACACCGCGCAAACCGCTGAAACCGCGCCAGCACCTGTAGCGCCTGCTGAGAAACCAAAAGAGCCTGGGCACCGTGAGGTCGTGGTTTCCAAAGGCGATACGCTGTCTACCCTGTTTGAAAAAGTCGGCCTACCGGCAGCCTCCGTGCACGAAATACTGGCAAGCGACAAGCAAGCCAAGCAGTTCAGCCAACTCAAGCGCGGTCAGAAACTCGAATTCGAACTCAGCCCGGAAGGCCAGTTGACCAGCCTGCACAGCAAAGTCAGCGACGTTGAAACCATTACTTTGACCAAGAACGATAAGGGCTATTCGTTCAACCGAGTGACTGCCAAGCCAACCGTTCGCACTGCCTACGTCCACGGTGTCATCAACAGCTCACTGTCGCAGTCCGCGGCCCGCGCCGGCCTTTCTCACAGCATGACCATGGATATGGCCAGCGTCTTTGGCTACGACATAGATTTCGCGCAGGACATTCGTCAGGGTGATGAATTCGATGTGATTTACGAGCAGAAAGTCATCAACGGCAAGGCTGTCGGCACCGGCCCGATCCTGTCGGCGCGCTTCACCAACCGCGGGAAGACTTACACCGCTGTTCGCTACACTAACAAACAAGGCAACAGCAGCTATTACACTGCCGATGGCAACAGCATGCGCAAGGCCTTCATCCGTACGCCGGTTGACTTCGCCCGCATCAGCTCGAAGTTCTCCATGGGCCGCAAGCACCCGATCCTCAACAAGATCCGCGCCCACAAAGGTGTCGACTACGCAGCGCCGCGAGGCACGCCGATCAAGGCTGCCGGTGACGGCAAAGTGTTGCTGGCCGGTCGTCGTGGTGGTTACGGCAACACCGTGATCATTCAGCACGGCAACACTTACCGTACGCTCTATGGCCATATGCAGGGCTTTGCCAAAGGCGTGAAAACCGGCGGCAGCGTCAAGCAAGGTCAAGTCATTGGCTATATCGGCACCACCGGCCTGTCCACCGGCCCGCATTTGCACTATGAGTTCCAGGTCAACGGCGTTCACGTCGATCCGCTCGGCCAGAAGCTGCCAATGGCCGATCCGATCGCCAAGTCCGAACGCGCGCGCTTCCTCGCGCAGAGCCAGCCGCTGATGGCGCGCATGGATCAAGAGAAGGCCACCATGCTGGCCTCGAGCAAGCGCTAAGCCATGGCCCTGTATATCGGTGTGATGTCCGGAACCAGTCTCGACGGGCTGGACATCGCCCTGATCGAGCAGACCTCGGCGATCAAACTGATCGCCACCCACTACCTGCCAATGCCTGACTCCCTGCGCGCCGAGCTGCTTGGCTTGTGCGCCAGCGGCCCCGACGAGATCGCCCGCTCGGCGATTGCCGAGCAACACTGGGTCGAACTTGCCGCGTCGGGCATTCACACCCTCCTCGCGCAACAACAACTCAAGCCCGATGCAATCCGCGCTATCGGTAGCCACGGTCAGACCATTCGCCATGAGCCGGCGCGCGGTTTTACCGTGCAGATCGGTAATCCAGCCCTGCTGACTGAGTTGACCGGTATTACCGTCGTCAGTGATTTCCGCAGCCGCGATGTCGCAGCGGGTGGCCAAGGTGCGCCTCTGGTACCAGCCTTTCACGAAGCTTTGTTTGAAGAGCGTACTGGTAACCAGGCAGTCTTGAATGTCGGCGGATTCAGCAATCTCAGCCTGATTGAGCCGAACAAACCTGTAGCCGGTTTCGACTGCGGCCCGGGAAATGTTCTGATGGACGCCTGGATTCACCGGCAACGTGGCGAAAACTATGACCGGGACGGCAAATGGGCTGCGACCGGCAAGGTTGAACCAGCCCTGCTCAAGGCGCTGCTCAGCGACCCGTTCTTCGTCACCAAAGGCCCGAAAAGTACCGGCCGGGAAGTCTTCAATCTACCATGGCTGGAACAGCATCTTTCGAACCTGCCAACCTTCGCAGCCGAAGACGTTCAGGCCACGCTGCTCGAACTGACGGCGCTGACCATCGTCGAGTCGCTACAAAGCGCTCAACCGGACACTCAGGAATTGCTGGTTTGTGGCGGCGGCGCTCACAACGCCACGCTGATGCAACGCCTGGCCGCTCTACTGCCAGACACCAAGGTCGCCAGCACCGCAACTCACGGCGTTGACCCTGACTGGGTGGAAGCCATGGCCTTCGCCTGGCTGGCTCATTGCTGCCTCGAAGGCATCGCCGCCAATCGGCCAAGCGTCACCGGCGCTCGCGGCCTGCGCGTACTCGGCGCCATCTACCCGGCCTAAACTTCAGATACAAAAACGCCGCGGAACCGAAAGGCTCTGCGGCGTTTTGTTGTGTGCTGTAAAGCGCGATCAGATCGAGAACGACGACCCGCAACCACAAGTCGTGGTGGCATTCGGGTTCTTGATCACGAAGCGCGAACCTTCCAGACCTTCCTGATAATCCACCTCGGCACCGGCCAGGTACTGGAAGCTCATCGGATCGACCACCAGGCTCACGCCTTCGCGCTCGACGATGGTGTCGTCATCGGCCACGTCTTCATCGAAGGTAAAACCGTATTGAAACCCTGAACAACCGCCGCCCGTAACAAATACGCGCAGCTTCAAGCGATCATTCCCCTCTTCATCGACCAGGCTCTTCACCTTGTGCGCAGCACCTTGAGTGAATTGCAAAGCCGTGGGGGTGAAGGATTCGACGCTCATGCTGACTATCTCCCGGCGTTACGCCGCCATAATGCGTGATGACGCGCATTATCCGCTTGTCCTAGAAAATTGGTCAACTATTAGAGGAGCAGCGGCAAGCTTCAAGCGGTGAGCTTCAAGCTTGCGGCTTACAGGTTGCGGCTAACGTTACGGCAGCATGCCGGCGTGTGACAGGCCGAAGCGCTCGTCCAGTCCGAACAGGATGTTCATGTTCTGCACCGCCTGGCCCGAGGCGCCCTTGACCAGATTGTCGATCACCGACAGCACGACCACCAGATCGCCATCCTGTGGACGATGCACGGCGATGCGGCAGAGGTTGGCGCCGCGCACGCTACGGGTTTCCGGGTGGCTGCCGGCTGGCATGACATCGACGAACGGTTCGTTGGCATAGCGCTTTTCGAACAGTGCCTGCAGATCAACCGAGCGATCCGCTACTGTCGCGTAGAGCGTGGAGTGAATACCGCGAATCATCGGCGTCAGGTGCGGGACGAAGGTCAGGCCGACGTCCTTGCCCGCCGCGCGACGCAGCCCCTGGCGAATTTCCGGCAAATGACGATGACCTTTTACCGCATAGGCCTTCATGCTTTCCGACGTCTCGGAGTACAAAGAACCTACAGCCGCACCACGCCCGGCACCACTGACACCGGATTTGCAGTCGGCGATCAAACGCGATGCGTCGGCCAGACCTGCTTCCAGCAACGGCAGGAAACCCAATTGCGTTGCGGTCGGATAGCAACCCGGCACCGCGATCAGGCGCGCTTTCTTGATCTGCTCGCGATTGACTTCCGGCAGACCATAGACCGCTTCGTCCAGCAATTGCGGTGCGCCGTGTGGCTGGCCGTACCACTTGGCCCATTCATCAGCATCTTGCAGACGGAAGTCAGCGGACAGGTCGATGACCTTGGTGCCCGCCGCCAGCAGCTCGCCTGCCAAGGCGTGAGCCACACCGTGTGGCGTGGCGAAGAAAACCACATCGCAGGCGCCAAGGGTTTTCACGTCCGGCACGCTGAACGCCAGCCCGTCATAGTGACCGCGCAGGTTCGGGTACATGTCAGCCACGGCCAGACCGGCCTCGGATCGGGAAGTGATGACGACCACTTCTGCCTGCGGATGCTGTGCCAACAGACGCAGCAGTTCGACACCGGTGTAACCCGTGCCGCCGACGATACCGACCTTGACCATAAACCTGCCCTCAACGAACCCACTGGAAAGCCGTCGATAATAGGGGCCGCGCGCGCCTGCGACAACCGCCAAGGTGACGCGCGGACGCTCAAGCCTCTACTATCTGGCTACCGTGAATGAGGGAATAACCAAAAATGCTCTATCTATGGCTCAAAGCGTTTCACATTGTCAGCGTCGTCTGCTGGTTTGCCGGGCTGTTTTACTTGCCGCGCCTGTTCGTTTACCACGCGCAAAGCACCGACACGATCAGCCAGGAACGCTTCAGCGTCATGGAGCGCAAGCTGTATCGCGGCATCATGGGCCCGGCGATGATCGCCACGCTGATCTTCGGTGGCTGGCTGATCTACCTTAATCCATCAATCTTCAGCCAGGGCGGCTGGATTCACGCAAAACTGACTCTGGTCGTATTGCTGATCGGCTACCACCACATGTGCGGCGCGCAGGTAAAACGCTTTGCCCGTGGCGAAAATACCCGCAGCCATGTCTTTTATCGCTGGTTCAATGAAGTGCCGGTTCTGATATTGCTGGCTATCGTAATTCTGGTCGTGGTCAAGCCGTTCTAACTTCAACCAATACAGATCCTCGGGGTGTTTTCAATGTCGCTGCCCGCTCTGCTCGAACAACGTCTGCGTCTGCCCGTCGTGGCGGCGCCGATGTTTCTGATCTCCAATCCGGAACTGGTGCTCGCCTGCTGCCGCAACGGCGTGGTGGGCAGCTTTCCGGCTCTGAACCAACGCGAAAGCAGTGGGTTCAAGGCTTGGCTGGAACAGATCGAAGCGGGCCTGGCGACGCTGGATAATCCGGCCCCTTATGCGGTGAACCTGATTGTTCACCACAGCAACCCGCGCCTTCAGGCGGATCTGGACATTTGCGTCGAGCATAAGGTGCCGATCGTTATCACCAGCCTCGGCGCGGTGAAGGAACTGGTCGACGCGGTGCACAGCTACGGCGGTCTGGTGTTTCACGACGTGACCACGCGGCGCCATGCCGAGAAAGCCGCTGAAGCCGGTGTCGACGGGCTGATTGCCGTCGCGGCCGGCGCCGGCGGGCACGCCGGCACCTGGAGTCCGTTTGCGCTGATTGCCGAGATCCGTGAGTTTTTCGACAAGACGCTGTTGCTTGCAGGATGTTTGAACCACGGCCATGAGATTCTCGCCGCACAGTTGCTCGGCGCGGATTTGGCCTACTTCGGTACGCGATTTATCGGCACCACCGAAAGTCACGCGCCTGACGCTTATAAAGAAATGCTGCTGACAGCCAAGGCTGCCGACATCATTCATACTCCAGCGGTGTCGGGAGTGCCGGCCAGTTTCATGCGCCAGAGCCTGGAGGCGGCCGGTTTCGACATGGCGGCCCTGCAAGGCAAGGGCGAGGTCAATTTCGGCGACAAGCTCAAGCCGATCAACGATGAAGCCAAAGCCTGGAAGACCGTGTGGTCGGCGGGTCAGGGTGTTGGCCAGATTGGTGATCTGCCAAGCGTGGATCAGTTGATCGCGCGGCTCGACGCCGAATATCGTCAAGCCCAAGCGCGCGCTGCACAGTTGCCACAACGCTGGCCGCGCTGAAAAACATATCTGGCCAGTCCTGATCAGACTGGCTGCCAAATAATCGCGACAAGGATGCCTCGGCCATGAGCGACACTCGTTACAAGATCGTCTTCGACGGCGCGCTGCAGCCCGGCGTCGACCTCACCACCGCCAAACTGAATCTGGCGGATCTGTTCAAAAGCGATGTGGCCGCCATCGAGCGCCTGTTCAATGGCCGCACCGTCGCTCTCAAACGTGATTTGTCTCACAGCGATGCGCAGACGTATCTGCAGGCGTTGAACAAAACCGGGATCGATGCGCGGATCGAAGCGGAAACCGCCATCGAACTGAATCTCGCGGACGTCCACGACAACCCTGCAACAGTGGCCGAACCCGACTCGCCTTACGCCCCACCCCGCGCCAATGTCGGTGAAGCTCTGCCGCCATTCGCCACGCTCAAGCCATTCAGCGTCGAAGGCCGGATCGGTCGCCTGCGCTTTCTGGCCTGGACCATGGTCTTGAGCCTGGTGACCCTGCCCATCGTCGGCGTGTTTGCTTTGATTGCGTTGGGCTTGGTCAGCGGCGACTCGACTACCGGGCTGATCCTCGGCGGCATTCTGGCGGTCTTCCTGTTCCTCGGCTTCATGATCGTCAGCATTCTGTTCAGCGTTCAGCGCCTGCACGATATCGGCTGGTCGGGTTGGCTGTGGTTGTTGAATCTGGTTCCGTTCGTCGGCAGTTTCTTCCCGCTGGTGATGATGGTCGTACCCGGCAATACCAGCGCCAACCGCTATGGGCCGCCACCACCGCCGAACAGCACGGCCGTCAAAGTGCTGTGCTCGTTATGGATCGTATTCTTCGCACTGATTTTTGCCGGAGGCCTTCTTGGCGGCTTCTCGGCTGTGCAGGAAGAATATGAAAGCAATCTGGAGAGCAGCTATGACAGCGGCTCGGTGACCAGCGATGAAGTTGAGGTCGTTGAACCGCCAGCGATTTCCGCCGACGAGGCAGCCGAACCGGCGCAGGCCCCTGTAGACTCTGCGCAAGAATGAACAGCGCTCCCTGCCGCGACAACCGCGTCGCCGGCGCGGAGCTGTTGCGATGGAGAACTGCATGACCCGTTACGCTCTGATCACTGGCGCTTCCAGCGGCATCGGCTTGGCCATGGCCGAAGCACTGGCCCGGCGCGGCCGCAGCCTGATTCTGGTGGCACGACAGCGTGATCAGCTGGAAAGTATCGCCATCGAGCTGACCCAGCGTTTCGATGTCGAGGTATTGTTTCGCGCCTGCGACCTCGGCGAACCGTTGCGCCTGTCGGGCTTTTTGCTGGAGCTTGAAGAAGGCGACCGGCAGATCGATCTGCTGGTCAATTGCGCAGGCATCGGCACCTGCGGGCCATTCCTCGCGCAAGACTGGATGACCGAGCAGGACCTCATCGAGGTCAATATCCTCGCCCTCACCCGCCTCTGCCATGCGGTGGGTAACAGCATGGCGCTGCTGGGTGGCGGGCAGATTCTCAACGTCGCGTCGGTCGCCGCCTACAGTCCTGGCCCGTGGATGAGCACGTACTACGCCAGCAAAGCGTATGTGCTGCATTTTTCCGAAGCCTTGCGCGTGGAGCTCAAACAAAGCGGCGTGAAAGTTTCGGTGCTGTGCCCCGGCCCGACGCGCACACCGTTCTTCCGAACCGCACAGATGAGTAGCGAAAAGATCGAAAGCAGCCACTCGCTGATGAGTCCGGAAGAAGTGGCACTGCATGCCGTACGCGCACTGGATAAAAACCGCGCCATCATCATTCCGGGACGACGCAATCGCTGGCTGGCGTTCCTGCCGCGGCTGGGTTCGCGCTGGCTCAATCGCACCATCGTCGGCATGATCAACAAAGCTTACTGCCCCCGCTAGGAAGACAACTTCGAAGCGGTACACTCGATTCAGCCCAACTCAACGGAGAAACAGCAGTGGATACTCTGTTCACCAAGATCATCAACCGGGAAATCCCGGCGAAGATCATTTACGAAGACGACCAGGTTCTGGCCTTCCACGACATCGCCCCCCAGGCTCCGGTGCACTTTCTGGTAATCCCGAAAAAACCGGTGCGCACGCTCAACGACCTGACCGAAGACGACAAGGCGCTGGCCGGGCACATCCTGTTCACCGCGCAGCGTCTGGCGCTGGAACTGGGTTGCGAAGAAGGCTTCCGCGTGGTGATGAATTGCAATGAACTTGGTGGGCAGACTGTCTATCACATTCATATGCACGTGCTGGGTCAGCGCCAGATGAACTGGCCGCCGGGCTGACTGGCGACAACCAACTGTGGGAGCGAGCCTGCTCGCGAAGGCGCCGATACATTCAACACTTCAGTATCCGATAATCCGCTTTCTCGAGCAGGCTCGCTCCCACAAAAAAGCCTGACCGCGCAGCAAGTGACCCAGCGCAAACCCTCGCCGGCCGATTCGGTTAAACTGGCCGCCGAGATTCTTCCCGGAGGTCAGCATGACTACCCAACGTCACTACTCGCCCATAGACCGTCTGCTGCTGCAAGCCGATGCCGCGATGCGCACCCTGTTGCCCTTCAGTGGCCAGCCGTACCGCCCGTCGCCAGCGATTCTGCAGCCGGATACGCAAATGAGCGATGAAGACACCCGCCATGTCGCCGGTCTGATGCGCATCAACCATACCGGCGAAGTCTGCGCCCAAGCGCTGTATCAGGGACAGGCGCTGACCGCCAAGCTGCCGCAGGTACGCGCAGCCATGGAGCACGCGGCTGAAGAAGAGATCGATCATCTGGTCTGGTGTGAGCAGCGCATCCATCAGTTGGGCAGCCACACCAGCGTGCTGAATCCACTGTTTTACGGCATGTCGTTCGGTATCGGCGCGGTGGCCGGGCTGATCAGCGACAAGGTCAGCCTTGGTTTCGTAGCGGCGACCGAGCATCAGGTCTGCAAGCACTTGAACAAACATCTGGAGCAATTGCCGGCCGAGGACGAAAAGTCCCGGGCAATTCTTGAGCAGATGCGCATCGATGAAGAACACCATGCGGAAAGTGCGTTGGATGCGGGCGGATTTCGTTTTCCGGCGCCGGTCAAGTTCGGGATGAGCTTGTTGGCCAAGGTGATGACCAAGAGTACGTATCGGATCTGAGATATGTATCGCCCGACATTGCCCTATCGCTGGCAAGCCAGCTCCCACAGGGGTTTTGTGTGAGGCATGAAAAAGGCGACCAGGAGGTCGCCTTTTTTTGTCCGGTAATCTTAGGTCGGCATGTTGCGCGCGTAGAAGATTTCCAGCATTTCGTGTTTCACACGGTCGGTCACCTGGGCACGCTGCTCCGGCGAGAGGTTGCTGGTGGCGTCGCCGAACAGGTAGTTATCCAGTTCGAAGTTCTTCAGCAGCATTTTGGTGTGGAACAGGTTTTCCTGATACACGTTCACGTCGGTCATCTGGTACGCGTCGCGGGTGTCTTCGGAGAGGTAGTTCTGGATCGAGTTGATCTCGTGGTCGATGAAGTGTTTGTTGCCTTCAACGTCACGGGTGAAGCCACGCACACGGTAATCCACGGTCACGATGTCCGAATCGAACTGGTGAATGAGGAAGTTGAGCGCTTTGAGCGGTGAAATGACACCACAAGTCGACACGTCGATATCCACACGGAAGGTCGCAATACCGTCGTCCGGATGGATTTCCGGATAGGTGTGCACCGTGATGTGGCTCTTGTCGAGGTGGGCCAGAATGATTTCGGGCAACGGGCCCGGCGATTCTTCGATCTGGCTGTCAGTCGGGGTCACCGGCTCTTCCGAAATCAGAATCGTGACGCTGGCGCCCTGGGGTTCATAGTCCTGACTGGCGATGTTCAGGATGTTGGCACCAATGATCTCGACAACTTCTGTGAGAATCTGCGTCAGGCGTTTCGCGTTGTACTCTTGATTGATGTACTCGACGTAAGCCTGCTGGTCTTGCGGGGTCTCCGCGTAGCAGATGTCATAGATGTTGAAGCTCAAGGTCTTTGTCAGGTTATTGAACCCGTGGAGCTTGAGTTTGCTTTTCACCGTTAAAAACTCTCTATGTATGCGGCGCGGCCGCGTGATCAAGCATGCCCGTCAAGTGCGAACAACGCACCTGCGTAGGACGGTTAACACCTCTTCGCGATGGCGATTTTGGTTATCTGTTCAGGCGGAAGACCTGTCGGCTGACCGATCACTGCCCTGAAAAAAGTGGCGCATTATGCAGACGTCAGCGGGGGATCGCCAGAGTCTGCACTGCTTTTATGATAGTTGAATGTCGGTTCAGCCGAGTTCGACGATTTCATAATCGTGGGTGATTGCCACGCCAGCCGCGCCGAGCATGATCGACGCCGAGCAATACTTCTCGGCCGACAGCTCGATGGCGCGCTTGACCTGAGCTTCTTTCAGGCCCCGGCCCTTGACCACGAAGTGCATGTGGATCTTGGTAAACACCTTGGGATCTTCAGTCGCACGCTCGGCATCGAGGAAGGCTTCACAGCTTTCAACGGCCTGGCGCGACTTCTTCAGGATGCTGACCACGTCGAAGTTGCTGCAACCGCCGACACCCAGCAAGAGCATTTCCATCGGGCGAACCCCGAGGTTACGGCCACCGGCGTCCGGCGGGCCGTCCATTACCACGACATGACCGCTGCCGGATTCGCCGAGGAACATGGCTTCGCCAGCCCATTGGATGCGTGCCTTCATCGCCCAGACTCCACTGTAAAAAAAGGGTCGCCAGCTTAGCACAGCGCTTTGTCCCGACAGGAACGACGTCCTAGGACGGATGCTTTCTGGCTGTAGGTAATTTCTCGAATTCTCGACGAAGTGTCTGGTAAGCTGGCGCCAATTCGCTGGCGCCAATTCGTCAGCCCTGTAGCGACCGCCTTCAGCGCCTCATAAAAACTCAAACATCACCGTGCAGTCTTTTCGGGATACAACCATGGTTGCTATTACCCCCACACCCAAAATCAAGAACATCGACAAGCTGTTGATGCATTGCCAGCGCCGGCGTCATGCGGCCAAGAGCAATATAATCTGCGCCGGGGATCGCTCGGACACGCTGTTTTTCATCATCAAAGGCTCGGTCACCATCCTCATCGAAGACGACGATGGTCGCGAGATGATCATCGCCTACCTCAACGCCGGAGATTTCTTCGGCGAACTGGGTCTGTTCGAGCAGGCAGGTCAAGAGCAGGAACGCAGCGCCTGGGTGCGGGCCAAGGTCGAATGTGAAACCGCAGAAATCAGTTACGCCAAGTTCCGCGAGTTATCGCAGCAGGATCCAGACATTCTTTACGCGCTCAGCGGACAAATCGCACAACGCCTGCGCAACACCACGCGCAAAGTCGGCGACCTGGCATTTTTTGACGTCACCGGCCGCGTCGCCCGCTGCCTGCTGGAGCTGTGCAAACAGCCGGACGCCATGACCCATCCCGACGGCATGCAGATCAAAGTCACCCGTCAGGAAATCGGCCGGATTGTCGGTTGTTCACGGGAGATGGTCGGCCGCGTGCTCAAGGATCTTGAAGAACGCAACCTGGTCGATGTGAAAGGCAAGACCATGGTGGTCTTCGGTACGCGCTAAGCCCGTACATCAGGCGCTGTAGATCTGCGCCAGCATCAAACGAAACAATTCATCGAGACGCGCCAGCGCCTGTGGCGCGTTGAATTTCTCATGCAGGGCGATGTGGCTTTGCGCCCTCACCCGCTGCTCCAGGCCGCAGGCTTCGTTGAAGCGATTGACCGCGGCGACCATCGCTTCACGCTCGTCATCCATCAGCATTGCACCGTGCACCAGCCCCACCGGACGCTGGCCGCCCTGACTCTGGCGCCAGCGCTGGGCGGTGCCGACCATCTTGCGACCGTCGAGATTGACGTTGAAACGGCCGTCGCAGAATGCGCCGTCGATTTCCCCGACTGACGACGTGCCACCCAACTCATCCAGCAACTGACAGATCGGATCGCACAGGCGGCGGTAGCCGGTTTCGATGCGGTTCAGATCGCCTTCGCTGCGAGGCGGGGCATACACCAAGGCAATGTTGATGGTTGCAGCGGATTGCGGGACGGGCTCGCCGCCGGTCTCGCGCAACAGCACCGGCCAGCCAGCGGCAGCGGAGACTTCGCAGGCGTGGTCGAATTGCGGGAGACGGTTGAGGCGGCGCGGCATGACCAGCGCGCGGTCGGTGGGTTGCCAGAACAGCAGGCCGAATTCGGCGTCGCCGGCGCAGACCGAGGCCAGCAAGTCCTGTTCGGCTTGCAGGCCGGATTCGATGGTCAGGGGGGTTGGCAGCGACATAACAGGCTCCGGCAACATGGAAATCTTTAGCGGTTTCGATGGTCCCTTCGCGAGCAGGCTCGCTCCCACACTGGAATGCAAGGCTCTGTGGGAGCGAGCCTGCTCGCGAATGAGGTCGACTCGGTCAGTCGAGGGTCGAACCACTGATCGGCACACCACGCTCCGGAAAGAACAGGCGCTGCAATTCAATCCCCGGATTTTCCGCGCGCATGAACGCTTCGCCGACCAGGAACGAGTACACATCGCTGATTTCCATCAGCTCGACGTCGGCCCGATTGAGGATGCCGCTCTCGGTGATCACCAGGCGATCGCGCGGGATGCGCGGCAGCAGGTCGAGGGTGGTTTCCAGACTGACGTCGAATGTGTGCAGGTTGCGGTTGTTGACCCCGACCAGCGGCGTGTCGAGCGTCTTCAGCGCGCGCTCCAGCTCGTCACCGTCGTGCACTTCCACCAACACGTCGAGACCGACGCCTTTGGCCACGGCGGCCAGCTCGGCCATTTTCACGTCGTCCAGGGCGGAGACGATCAACAACACGCAATCGGCGCCAAGCGCGCGGGCTTCAACGATCTGGTACGGATCGATCATGAAATCCTTGCGGATCACCGGCAATTTGCAGGCGGCGCGCGCCTGTTGCAGGTAGGCATCGGCGCCCTGGAAGTAATCGATGTCGGTCAGCACCGACAGACAGGTGGCCCCACCCTTTTCGTAGCTCTTGGCAATGTCTGCCGGCACGAAGTCTTCGCGGATCACGCCTTTGCTCGGCGAAGCCTTTTTGATTTCGGCAATCACGGCCGGTTGTTTCTTCTTCGCTTGCGCCAGCAAAGCCTGGGCAAAACCACGGGGTGCATCGGCCGCCTTGGCCAGACTTTCCAGCTCGCTCAGGCTGACCCGAGCGCTGCGCTCGGCGACTTCCTCAACCTTGCGCGCCAGAATGTTTTCCAGAACCGTCGGTACACTCATCCTTCATTCTCCACTTTGAATACCGCGGTAAAGGCACCCAGCTCCTCGAGCTTTTCCCGAGCGAGGCCGGTGTGCAGCGCGTCGTGCGCCAGCTCCACACCTTGTTTCAGACTGCTTGCCAGGTCGGCGGCGTACAGCGCCGCACCGGCATTGAGCACAATCATCTCGGCAGCTTTCTGGCCGTTTTCGGTTTTCCGTTTGCCGAGGGCGTCACGGATCAGCGCCAGCGATGCTTCCGGGCCTTCGACGGACAGGCCGTGCAGGCTCTGACTCTTCATGCCGAGGTCTTCCGGTTCGACCCAATACTCAGTGATTTCGTTGTTCTTCAGCTCGGCAACAAAGGTCGGCGCGGCGAGGCTGAACTCATCCAGACCGTCCTTCGAGTGCACGACCAGAACGTGTTTGCTGCCCAGTCGCTGCAAGACTTCGGCCAATGGCCGGCACAGCGTCTGGGTGAACACGCCGACGACCTGATGTTTCACACCGGCCGGATTCGTAAGCGGGCCGAGCATATTGAACAGCGTGCGCAGGCCGAGTTCGCGGCGCGGGCCGGCGGCGTACTTCATCGCTTTGTGGTGGGTCTGGGCGAACATGAAACCGATGCCGACGTTGTCGATGCAGCGCGCGACCTGCACCGGGGTCAGGTTCAGGTAGATGCCGGCAGCTTCCAGCAGATCGGCGCTGCCGCTCTTGCCGGACACTGCGCGGTTGCCGTGCTTGGCGACGGTGCAACCGGCGGCTGCGACAACAAAGGAAGACGCGGTCGATACGTTGAAGATATTCGCACCGTCACCGCCGGTGCCGACCACATCGACCACGCCGTCGAGGGTTTTCAGCTCGACCTGATCGGCCAGCTCACGCATCACCGACACCGCGCCGACGATTTCGTCGATGCTCTCGCTCTTCATGCGCATGGCCATCATGAACGCGCCGATCTGCGCTTCGGTGCACTGACCGGTCATGATTTCGCGCATCACATCGCGCATTTCATCGGTGCTGAGGTCGAGGTGTTCGACGATACGGCTGAGGGCTGTCTTGATGTTCATGGGAAGTCCTTAGCGCGTGCCGCCGGTTTGTTTGAGGAAATTGGCAAACAGTTCATGACCCTGCTCGGTGAGGATCGACTCGGGGTGGAACTGTACGCCCTCGATGTTCAGGGTCTTGTGACGCAGGCCCATGATCTCGTCGACCGAGCCGTCATCGTGCTGGGTCCACGCGGTCAGCTCGAGGCAATCGGGCAGGCTGTCGTGCTTGACGATCAGCGAGTGGTAACGGGTAACGGTGAGCGGATGATTGAGGCCGGCGAACACGCCCTTGTCCTCGTGGAATACCGGGCTAGTCTTACCGTGCATGACTTGGCGGGCACGCACCACATCACCGCCGAAGGCCTGGCCGATGGACTGGTGGCCGAGGCAGACGCCGAGGATCGGCAGTTTGCCGGCGAAGTGCTTGATCGCGTCGATGGAAACGCCCGCCTCGGTGGGCGTGCACGGCCCCGGGGAAACCACGATGCGCTCGGGATTCAGCGCTTCGATTTCGGCGATGGTCAGTTCGTCGTTGCGCACCACTTTGACCTCGGCACCCAGCTCGCCGAGGTATTGCACAACGTTGTAGGTAAAGGAGTCGTAGTTGTCGATCATCAGCAACATGGCGTTTCGAACCTCTTGAATTCTGACTTGATGACAGCCTTCAGATGACTTGCCCGCAGGGCGCTGCGCGATGTCGGACGCGCACAGGGCGCCAGCACAGCGGCATTTCAAACAGACAAGGAAGGCAAAGCGATACAGATCCGGCGGGGCCGGCAGAGAAGATTCAGGCGCGCCAACGCCAGCGGGCGTGTGCCTTGATGACTTGATCCAGGAGTTTGCTGGTGATCAACACGGGGAAGGTCTCGTTCATACGTTCCGGCACAGTAACTTAGCTGGGCGGAGCGTGCAATATGGCGGGGCCTGCGGGTTATAAAACGGCAGAGGGATTCACGACCGATGGCAAAATGCCGAACGTTTTTGGTACTGTCGTTTCGTTCACCTACAACAATAAATAAACGGACTTGCTCATGATCAGACAGACGTTGTTTGTACCGCTGGCCAGCTGCTTGCTCGCACTCGCTTGCGCCCAGGCCAATGCAGCGCCCAATCCTTATTCCAGTTTCATCGTCTTCGGCGACAGCCTCAACGATGCCGGCACCTTCGCCGACACCGGTGGCCCAGCGGGCTCCACCGAGCGTTACACCAACCGCACCGGGCCGGTGTATCAGGATGGCAGCGGCGAAGTTTTTTCATTGAATTCCACCCAGTTGCTTGGCGGCCGCCTGGGCTTTTCGCCCGACCAGACAGCCTCTTCCAGCTCCGCAGTGCGCGCGGAAAACGGCCAGCCCGACGGCAACAACTGGGCAGTCGGTGGCTATCGCACCGACCAGATTCTCGATTCGATCACTACACAATCGACCACCGGTGAACGCACCCGCGCCGGGTACCTGCCGTCGAACGGCTTCCGCGCCGACCCGAATGCGCTGTATTACATTTCCGGTGGCGGCAACGACTTCCTCCAGGGCCGCATTCTCAGCCTGCCCCAGGCCAACGCCGCAGCCGATCGACTGGCCGACAGCGTGCAGACCCTGCAGACCGCTGGCGCCAAATACGTGATGGTCTGGCTGCTGCCCGACGTGGGCCTGACACCTGCCCTTAACGGCACACCGCTGCAAGCGTTCAGCAGCACCCTCGCCAACCAGTTCAACAGTCAGTTGGTGACGCGCCTGCAAGGCATCAACGCCGAAGTCATTCCGCTGAACATTCCGGTGCTGCTCTCGGAAGTCTTCGCCGACCCGGGGCGCTTTGGTCTGGCTACCGATCAGAACCTCACCGCGACCTGCTTCAGTGGCAATAGCTGCACGGAAAACGCCCGCTACGGGATCAACAGCGCCACGCCGGATCCGACCAAGCTGATCTACAACGATGGCGTACACCCGACCGAATCCGGGCAGAAACTGATTGCCGATTACGCCTATTCGTTGCTGGCAGCGCCATGGGAACTGAGCCTGCTACCTGAAATGGCCCACGGCACCGTGCGTGCGCATCAGGATGAATTACGCAACCAATGGCAGGCAGACTGGGAGAACTGGCAAGCGGTCGGTCAATGGCGCGCGATTGTCTCGGCCGGCGGACAGCATCTGGATGTCGACAGCCAAAGCAGCGGCGCCAGCGCCGATGGCAGCGGTTACAACCTCAACGTCGGCGGCAGCTATCGCCTGAACGAGGCCTGGCGCGTGGGCGTGGCGGCCGGTTTGTACCGACAGAATCTCGAGGCCGGGCACAACGATTCCGACTACAAGCTCAACAGCTACATGGCCACCGCGTTTGCCCAGTTCCAGCAGAACCGCTGGTGGGCCGACGCGGCGCTGACCGGCGGCAAACTCGACTACGACAACCTCAAGCGCAAGTTCGACCTCGGCGCCAGCGAGGGCGCGGAGAAAGGCGATACCGACGGCAGCCTATGGGCGTTCAGCACGCGCCTGGGCTATGACATTGCGCAACCGGGCAGCCAATGGCATCTGTCGCCGTTTGTCAGCGCCGATTACGCCAGTGTCGATGTCGACGGTTACTCGGAAAAGAGCAACCGTGCCACGGCGCTGACCTTCGATGACCAGAGCCGCGATTCGAAACGCCTGGGCCTGGGCATTCAGGGCAAGTACAACTTCACCGCGCAAACCCAGGTGTATGGCGAATACGCCCACGAGCGTGAGTACGAAGATGACGTGCAGAAGGTCAACATCGCCCTCAATACCCTGCCGGCCAATGACTTCACCCTTGAAGGCTACACACCGGCAAGTCACCTGAACCGCTTGAGCCTGGGTGTCAGTCACAAGCTGACGGCGGATCTGGCGCTGCGTGGGGGGTATACGTTCCGCAAGGATGATGATTTCAAGCAGCAGGGCCTGAATGTCGGGGTTGTGCTGGATTTCTGAGTCGTAGATGCAAAAAAGCGGCGCCTGTCAGGGCGCCGCTTTTTTTATGCCTCAACACAAAACCCAATGTGGGAGCGAGCCTGCTCGCGAAAGCGCTGGGTCAGTCAGCATCAACGGTGACTGACTCACCTCTTCGCGAGCAGGCTCGCTCCCACATGGGAAATTGCGTGGATCAGGCGTCCGGGGTTTGCTCGGCCAGGGCAACGGCGCGGAACATCGCGCGGCGCTTGTTCAGGGTTTCTTCCCATTCCAGCGCCGGCACCGAGTCGGCGACGATGCCGCCGCCGGCCTGCACGTGCAATTCACCGTTCTTGATCACCGCCGTGCGAATGGCAATGGCGGTGTCCATGTTGCCGTTCCAGGCGAAGTAACCGACCGCGCCGCCATACACGCCACGCTTGACCGGCTCAAGTTCGTCGATGATTTCCATCGCGCGAATCTTCGGTGCGCCGGACAAAGTACCCGCCGGCAGAATCGCTCGTAGTGCGTCCATCGCGGTCAGGCCAGACTTCAACTGGCCGGTGACGTTGGAGACGATGTGCATCACGTTGGAATAGCGTTCGATGACCATTTTCTCGGTGAGCTTCACCGAGCCGATTTCCGAAACGCGCCCGGTATCGTTGCGACCCAGATCGATCAGCATCAAGTGCTCGGCGATCTCCTTGTCATCCGAGAGCAGGTCCTGCTCCAGCGCCACATCGGCTTCTTCAGTGGCGCCGCGTGGGCGCGTGCCGGCGATCGGGCGCACGGTGATCAGATTGTCTTCGACGCGCACCAGCACTTCCGGCGAACTGCCGACGACGTGGAAATCGCCGAAGTTGAAGAAGTACATGTACGGCGTCGGGTTGAAGCACCGCAGGGCACGGTACAGATCGATCGGCGCAGCTTTGAAGTCGATCGACATACGCTGCGACGGCACCACCTGCATGCAGTCGCCGGCGAGGATGTATTCCTTGATGGTGTCGACGGCTTTTTCGTAATCGTCCTGAGTGAAACTGGAACGGAACACCGGATCGGCCGATTGCTGTTTGCTGAAATCCAGGCCACGACGCGGGGTGATCGGCTGACGCAGTTGCTCGAGCAGTTCCTGCAAACGCGCCTGACCTTGCTCGAAGGCATCGGTCTGCGCAGGGTCGGCGAGGACGATCGCGTGCATCTTGCCGGCCAGGTTGTCGAACACCACAACGGCGTCGGAAACCATCAGCAGAATGTCTGGCACGCCCAGCGGATCCGGGTTCGGGCATTTGCCCAGACGCTTCTCGACATAGCGCACACAGTCGTAACCGAAGTAACCGACCAGACCACCGTTGAAGCGCGGCAGGCCGGCGATGGTCGGCACGTTGTAGCGCGCCTTGAAGGTTTCAACGAAGGCCAGCGGGTCTTCAACCTCGTGGCTTTCGGTCTCGACGCCATCCACGCTGATGCTGACGTGATGGTCGTGGACTCGCAGCACGGTGCGGCACGGCAGGCCGATGATCGAGTAACGGCCCCATTTCTCGCCGCCCTGCACCGATTCGAGCAGGTAGGAGTTGGGCTGGTCGGCCAGTTTCAGGTAGATCGACAGCGGCGTGTCGAAGTCAGCCAGGGTTTCGCAGGCCAGCGGGATGCGGTTATAGCCGTCAGCGGCCAGACGCAGGAATTCTTCGCGATTCATAAGGTGCCTCGTGGTGTGAGGTGCAATCAGTCAGGTATGCAAACGCGCCGGCACGGCCGGCCAGAATCAGTCAGGCGCGCCAACGCCAGCGGGCCAGGGCCTTGATGACTTTCATCCAGAGTTTGCGGGTGACCACCACGATGGCGTTTCCAGAAGGGGGTTGAACAGCGTCGGGCAACGTTATCCCACCGGCCAGATCCAGGCAACCGGGAATTAGTTTGCGCAAATCGTCGATCACCAGTGCCGGGGATTCCTCGGCAATCGGCCGGCCATGGTTGTAGCCGTAACTCAGCGCGACACACTTGACCCCCGCTGCTTTCGCGGCCTGCACATCACTGCGCGAGTCGCCGACGAACAACGATTGCGAGGCCGGAATGTTGGCCATTTTCATCACGAAAAACAGCGCCGCCGGGTCAGGCTTCTTCTGCGGCAGGGTATCGCCGCCGATGATCCACTTGAAGTAGCGGCCGATCTTCATCTGATCGAGCAGCGGCGCGACGAAGCGCTCGGGCTTGTTGGTGATCAGCGCCATGGCCACGCCTTGCTTGTGCAGCCACTTGAGCGTGTCGCGCACACCGGGATAGACCACGGTCAGCTCATGGCTGGCGCCGTACGCCTCCATGAAAATCTCCAGTGCGCGCTCGGCTTCAGCGTCATCCACCGCCGAATGATCGATGCCACCCGCCAAGGCCCGACGCACCAGCACCGGCGCGCCATTGCCGACCCATTCGCGCACCGCTTCGATACCCGCCGGCGGACGGCCGAGGGAGAGCAGCATGGTGTCCACCGCCGCCGCCAGGTCGGGAACCGAATCGATCAGCGTGCCATCCAGATCGAACATCACCAACCGTGGCAACTGCCCCGGGAACAACTGCTCAAAACCGCTCATGGGCGCGCCAGTGCCAGTTCGGAACGCATCTTGTCGATGACTTCCTGATAGTTCGGCGCGTTGAAAATGGCCGAGCCGGCGACGAAGGTATCAGCGCCAGCAGCGGCAATTTCGCGGATGTTGTTGACGTTGACGCCGCCGTCGATTTCCAGGCGGATGTCGCGGCCCGAGGCGTCGATGATCGCCCGCGCTTCACGCAGTTTGTCGAGGGTGCCGGGAATGAACTTCTGCCCGCCGAAGCCCGGGTTGACGCTCATCAGCAGGACCATGTCGACCTTGTCGATCACGTACTTGAGCACGTCCAGCGGGGTCGCCGGGTTGAACACCAGACCGGACTTACAGCCGCCTTCTCGGATCAGCTGCAGCGAGCGATCGACGTGCAGCGTGGCTTCCGGGTGGAAGGTGATGTAAGTCGCGCCGGCTTCGATGAAGTCGCCGACGATGCGGTCCACCGGGCTGACCATCAGGTGCGCGTCGATCGGCGCGGTGACGCCGTACTTGCGCAGCGCCGCGCAGACCATCGGGCCGATCGTCAGGTTCGGTACGTAGTGGTTGTCCATGACATCGAAGTGGACGAAATCGGCGCCGGCGG
Source organism: Pseudomonas sp. GXM4 (assembly GCF_008923895.1). Lineage (NCBI taxonomy): Bacteria > Pseudomonadati > Pseudomonadota > Gammaproteobacteria > Pseudomonadales > Pseudomonadaceae > Pseudomonas > Pseudomonas sp. GXM4. The sequence continues at coordinate 7,174 of NZ_WBRZ01000036.1, read as the reverse complement.
CGAGAACGTTGTCCACTTCCTCGCCGAGGCGGGCGAAGTCGGCGGAGAGGATCGACGGAGCAATTATGAAGGGCTGCATGACGCACCTGTACTGAGCTAAATCACGATGGCGCGCATTGTATACCTCAAGTTTCCACGCGCGCACCGGGACCGCGATGATTGGGTTGTGCCATGAGCCCTCAGCGATCGCGCCTCAGTAAGCCGCGCGGTAGATCTTCTCGATATCGCCGGCGCTGAGTTTGCGCGGATTGTTGCGCATCAGCCGCTCGATGCCGGCGGCCTCCACGGCCATCGCCGGGATCGCTTCCTCCGGCACGCCGAAACTGCGCAGCCCGGCAGGGATTTCCACCGCCGCGCACAGGTCGGTCATGGCCTGCACGGCTTTGTCCGCAGCTTCGCTGGTGCTCAGATGAGCGGTCTTCACGCCCATGGCTTCGGCAATATCCTGCATGCGTTCGACGCAGGCCATTTTGTTCCAGGTCATCACATAGGGCAGCAGCAAGGCATTGCTGACACCGTGGGCAATGTTGAAGCGCCCACCCAGCGGATACGCCAGCGCATGCACCGCGCCGACCCCGGCGTTACCGAACGCCATGCCGGCCATCAGGCTGGCGGTGGCCATGTCTTCGCGCGCTTGCAAATTGGCGCCGTTGGCGTAGGCCTTGGGCAGAGCGCTGGCGATCAGCTTGATTGCGCCGATGGCGAGGGAGTCTGTGATCGGCGAGGCGTTCACCGACAGATAGGATTCGATGGCGTGCACCAGTGCATCGACACCACTGGCGGCGGTGACGCTGCGCGGACAGGTCAGGGTCATTTGCGGACTGACCAGCGCCACGTCCGGCAGCAGATAGTCGCTGACGATGCCTTTCTTCAACTGCGCGACCTTGTCCGAGAGGATCGCCACGTTGGTGACTTCAGAGCCGGTGCCGGCGGTGGTCGGAATGGCGATCAGCGGCGGGCCCTTGCGCGGCACCTGATCGACGCCGAATAGATCTTCCAGCGCGCCGTGATATCCGGCGTAGGCGGCGACACTTTTGGCAATATCGATGGCGCTGCCGCCCCCGAGGCCGATCAAACCGTCATGCCCGCCTTCGCGATAGGCGCGCATGCAGTCTTCGACGATGGCGATTTCCGGATCGGGCAGCACACGGTCGAAAATCTCGTACTCGCGCCCGCCGAGTTGCACCAGCGCCAGCTCGACGGTGCCGGACTTGACCAGCGCGGCGTCGGTGACGATCAACGGGTTGTCGATGTCCAGACGGGTGAGTTCAGCGGCCAGTTGTTCGATGGCTGCGGCGCCGGTGATCAGTTTATGAGCGATTTTGAACTGGGACAGACTCATGGTGCGCAGCCTCTTATAGATGTGGGAGCTGGGCACAAGATTAGCTGGGGATTTGGGGTTGTCTGCTATTCAGGGTGTGAATGGTTGATCGGATAGGAAGATCAAGAGCCCCTCACCCTAACCCTCTCCCGGAGGGAGAGGGGACTGACCGGGTTGTACTCTCGAAATACATCGACCTGAATTACCGAGTCGAACTCCGGCCGCGAAAGCCACGAAGATCTGCTCCCTTCCCCCTCGCCCCCTTGGGGAGAGGGCTGGGGTGAGGGGTGGCTTTTGACCTTGATCTCAGACTTGCGCAGTACGCAGTTTCTCGCTACGCCCGCGCAGCCATTCCAGCGTCAGCAGCAGGATGACGGAGAAGGCAATCAGCAACGTCGCAGCAGCCGCAATCGTCGGACTGAGGTTTTCGCGAATCCCGCTGAACATCTGCCGAGGCAATGTCGCCTGCTCAGGCCCGGCAAGAAACAGCGTCACCACCACTTCATCGAAAGAAGTCGCAAAGGCAAACAGCGCCCCGGAAATCACTCCCGGCGCAATCAGCGGCAAGGTCACCCGGCGGAACGCCGTCAGGGGTGAAGCACCGAGACTCGCAGCAGCACGCACCAGATTGTGATTGAAACCCTGCAACGTCGCCGACACGGTGATGATCACAAACGGCACACCCAATACCGCATGCACGACGATCAGCGAGAAGAAGCTGTTGCCCAGCCCCAGCGGCGCGAAGAACAGATAACTCGCCACGCCGATGATCACCACCGGCACCACCATCGGTGAAATCACCAGTGCCATCACCAGCGATTTGCCGGGGAAGTCGCCACGGGCCAGGCCGATCGCCGCCAGCGTGCCGAAGATCATCGCCAGCACCGTCGCCGCCGGGGCGACGATGATGCTGTTCTTCAGTGCACGCATCCATTCCGCCGAGGCGAAGAAGTCGTGGTACCACTGCAGCGAGAAGCCCTGCAGCGGATAGACCAGAAAACTCCCCGAGTTGAACGACAGCGGAATGATCACCAGCACCGGCAGGATCAGAAACAACAGAATCAGGCCGCAGAGGATCCGCAGGCTGTAGAACCACACCCGTTCGATGGGCGACATGTAAGGACTCAGCATCGCAAATTCCCCTTAGCTCAGGCGCAGGCGACTGGCGCCGACCAGCCAGCTGTAGATCAGATAAAGCACCACGGTCGCCAGCAACAGCAGCCCGCCGAGCGCGGTGGCCATGCCCCAGTTGATGCTGGTGTTGGTGTAGAAGGCGACGAAGTAGCTGACCATTTGGTCGTTCGGGCTGCCGAGCAGCGCCGGGGTGATGTAGTAGCCGATGGCGAGGATGAACACCAACAGGCAGCCGGCGCCGACACCCGCGTAGGTCTGCGGGAAGTACACCCGCCAAAAGCTGGCGAACGGATGACAGCCCAAGGAAATTGCCGCACGCATGTAGGTTGGCGAGATGCCTTTCATCACGCTGTAGATCGGCAGAATCATGAACGGCAGCAGGATGTGCACCATCGAGATGTACACGCCGGTGCGGTTGAACACCAGTTCCAGCGGTTTATCGATGATGCCCATGGCCAGCAGCGCACTGTTGATCAGACCGCCGGATTGCAGCAGCACGATCCAGGCGGCGACCCGCACCAGAATCGAGGTCCAGAACGGTAGCAACACCAGAATCATCAGCAGGTTGCTCTGCCGCGATGGCAGATTGGCCAGCAGGTAGGCCAGTGGATAGGCGAGCAGCAAGCAGATCACGGTGATGACCAGGCCCATCCAGAACGTGCGAGCGAAGATGTCGAGGTAGATCGCCTGATCCGGGGTGGCCGGGGCCAGTTCGCCGAGATCATCGATACGGTGATCGACTGCCGCCAGCAGGTAATACGGAGTGATGCTGCTGGTGTTGCGTTTCACCGCTTGCCAGTAGGCCGGGTCGCCCCAGCGTTCGTCGAGCGCTTCCAGCGCTTCCTTATAAGAGGCCGGTTCGCTGGCGAACGGCAGCGCCCGGGCGGTTTTGGTCAGCAGGCTGCGGTAGCCGGCCAACTCCATGTTCAAGCGCTTGGACAGATCGCCCAGCGTCTGGTTTTTGCGGGCTTCGGCGAGGTCTTCGCTGGCAGCCTTGTACACCGGCTCGGCGGGCAGACCACGGCCGTCCCAACTGGCGATGGCGGTGACAGTGCGCGGCATGCCGCCAACCACTTCCGGGTTGCCGACGCTTTTATAGAGCAGCGCCACGATCGGCACCAGAAACACCAGCAGCAGAAACAGCACCAGCGGCGCAATCAGTGCCTGGGCCTTCCAGCGGTTGACCCGCTCGGCGTGCTTGAGCTTCTGCTTCAAGGTGGGGCTGGCGCCCTCGTTCAGGGGAACGGCGATGGCCATGACGTACTCCGCAAATCTTTGATCGTTACAGAGGTGGCGAACCACCTCGAACTTTTGCCAGTGATCGTTCCCACGCTCTGCGTGGGAATGAATCCAGTGACGCTCTGCGTCACACAGGGACGCTCTGCGTCCCGGGCGGCATTCCCACGCAGAGCGTGGGAACGATCATCCGGAAAGCCATCGGTCCGCATGCTTGGCTTATTTGGCAGCCCAAGAGTTGAAACGCTGCTCCAACTGCTCGCCGTTGTCAGCCCAGAAGCTGACGTCGATCTGCACCTGGTTGGCGATGTTTTCCGGGGTGGTCGGCATGTCTTTCAGGACATCCTTGGCCAGCAGCGGCACAGCCTGGGTGTTGGCCGGGCCGTAGGCGATGTTTTCCGAGTAGGTCTTCTGCTGCTGCGGCTGCACCGAGAAGGCGATGAATTTCTTCGCCGCTTCGGCGCGCTTGGCGTCCAGACCTTTCGGGATTGCCCAGGCGTCGAAGTCGTAGATGCCGCCGTTCCACACCACTTTCAGGTTGGATTCTTTCTGCACCGCAGCAATGCGACCGTTGTAGGCCGAACTCATCACCACGTCGCCGGAAGCGAGGTATTGCGGCGGTTGTGCACCGGCTTCCCACCACTGAATGCTTGGCTTGAGCTCATCGAGTTTCTTGAAGGCGCGATCCTGGCCGCCCTTGCTCGCCAGCTCTTTGTAGACGTCTTTCGGCGCCACACCATCGGCCATCAGCGCGAATTCGAGAGTGTACTTGGCGCCTTTGCGCAGGCCGCGCTTGCCCGGGAATTTCTTCGTGTCCCAGAAATCCGCCCAACTGGTCGGCGCGGTTTTCAGCTTGTCAGCGTTGTAAGCCAGTACGGTCGACCAGACGAAGAAACCTACGCCGCACGGCTGAATGGCGCCTTTGACGTAGTCTTCGGTCTTGCCGAACAGCGCCGGGTCGAGTTGTTCGAACATGTCTTCGTCACAACCACGGGACAGCTCTGGCGATTCAACTTCGACCAGATCCCACGACACGCTCTTGGTGTCGACCATGGCCTTGACCTTGGCCATCTCGCCGTTGTATTCGCCGGCAACGATCTTGCCGTTGCCCGCCGCTTCCCACGGTGCATAGAAGGCTTTGACTTGCGCCGCCTTGTTCGCCCCGCCAAACGACACCACGGTCAAGTCCGGGCCGGCGGCCATTGCGCCGGTCGCACCCATCAGGCCCAGAGTCAGGGCGGTGAACTTCAGGGATCTCAACATTTATTGTTCTCTCCACGTGCAGGGTTGGTGTTGGTATTGCCGGGGCGCTTAGTGCGCCTCTAAAAGCGGATCGAGCGCACGAACGTGCTCGACCTGCCAGCCAAGCGGAACCACGTCGCCGACAGCGAGCGCGGGATCGAGCTCGGCAATCGGTTGTTTCACGAAGAAGTCGGTCTTGCCGCAGACTTCCAGGCGCACCCGGACGTGGTCGCCCAGATAGATGAATTCCGCCACCCTCCCTGAGAAGCGGTTGACGCATTGATCGCTCGAACCGTTGAGGCTGACGCGCTCCGGACGGATCGACAGGGTCACCGGTTCGCCGGTCTGGCCAACGTTGACGGCCAGCGCCTCGACCTTCTCTCCACGCCCCAATTCGACCACGCAGCGCTCGCCGCTCTGGCTGAGCAGGCGACCGTTGAGGCGGTTGTTCTCGCCAATGAAGTTGGCGACAAAGGTGTTTTTCGGCTCTTCGTAAAGCGTGCGCGGCGGGGCGATCTGCTGGATTTCGCCCTGATGGAACACCGCGACGCGGTCGGACATGGTCAGCGCTTCACCCTGATCGTGGGTCACGTAGACCACGGTCACGCCGAGGCGCTGGTGCAGGTGCTTGATCTCCATCTGCATGTGTTCACGCAGTTGCTTGTCGAGGGCGCCCAACGGTTCGTCCATCAGCACCAGTTGCGGCTCGAACACCAGCGCGCGGGCCAGTGCCACACGCTGCTGCTGACCACCGGACAACTGCGCCGGGTAGCGCGAGGCGAACGCGTCGAGCTGAACCATGCTGAGGACTTTCTTCACCCGCTCGCTGACGTCGCTTTTATTCAAGCCGCGCACGGTCAACGGGAAAGCAAGGTTCTCCGCGACAGTCATGTGCGGGAACAGCGCGTAGTTCTGGAACACCATGCCGATATCGCGCTTGTGCGGCGGCACGTTGTTGATCGAACGCCCGGACAGGAGGATTTCACCGGCGGTCGGCGTTTCGAACCCGGCGAGCATCATCAGGCTGGTGGTCTTGCCGGAACCGGACGGCCCGAGCAGGGTAAGGAATTCGCCCTTGCGAATGTCCAGGTTGAGGTCTTTGACGATCAGGTTCTCGCCGTCGTAGCTCTTCTGCACACCACGAAAGCTGACCAGCACATCACTGGTCCCTGCGCTTGTATCGACCTGGCTCATACCCACACCTTTGTTGTTGATGACTGCTTGTTCATCAAGCCTAGTGGCTGGCGGCGGCCACGCAAATCGGGGCGCAGGAGAGAATCGCTTAAGCGCAATGGAAGGTTGGGGGTAGGGATTGCCCTACAAGGATGGCGCGTTTGGGCAAGCGCAGCGGCAAGGGGCAAGCTGCAAGCGGCAAGAACAGGCAAAAGCGCTTGTCGCTAATGGATATGCCCGCACGCATATCCATTGTAGGAGTGAGCCTGCTCGCGATAGCGGTGTATCAGTCGCTGAATTGTTTTCAGAGAAGACGCTATCGCGAGCAGGCTCACTTCCACAGTTGATCGCGGTGATGGTCAGAGGAGTTTGTGCTCCATCGCGTATTTCACCAGCTCCGCCAGGGAGGTGATGTTGAGCTTCTGCATCAGCCGCGCCTTGTGCGTGCTGATGGTCTTGCTGCTCAGGGCCAGTTGCTGGGCGATGTCGTTGACGTTGGCGCCTTGGGCCAGGCGTTCGAACACCGAGAATTCGCGTTCTGACAACAGCGAATGCAGGGGCCGGGTATCGGTCAGGCCGACTTCGAAGACCATGCGGTCGGCCAGTTCCGGGTCAATGTAGCGCCCGCCCGCCGCGACCTTGCGGATCGCCGTGAGCAGCAGCGCCGGATCGCTGTCCTTGGTCGCATACCCGGCCGCGCCGACCTTCAATGCGCGCGCGGCCATTTGCGCTTCGTCGTGCATCGACAGCACCAGAATCGCCGGCGGATTGTTCAGTGCACGGATGCGCGGGATTGCTTCCAGGCCATTGACCCCGGGCATGGAGATGTCCAGCAGCACCACCTCGCAAGGTACGCTGCGCAGGGTTTCGAGCAGTTGCTCGCCATTGCTCGCCTCCCCCACGACTTGCAGATCCTTGGCCAGGCCGATCAATTGCTTGATGCCCTCGCGGACGATGGTGTGGTCTTCGGCTACCAGTACACGGATCACTTGGATTTCCTCGATATTTGCATGAAGCGAAAAGATCGCAGCCTTCGGCAGCTCCTACAGGGGTATGCGATCAGTGTAG
>NZ_WBRZ01000359.1:0-4556 GCF_008923895.1 Pseudomonas sp. GXM4 | reverse complement strand
TGCTGCGACAGCTTGAAGGCGCGAGAGCTGAAATGGCCTTGGCGGTGAACGCCTACAACCTGAAAAGAGCAATTAACGTGTTGGGCGTGCGCCAGATGATGGCGCTGATGGGCTGAAACGCCTTTTTTCGTCTGCTGTGAGCACAAAAGCAAACGCCCCGAACAAGTCGGGGCGTTTGCTGGAACCACCATCAGTGCGTTTTCACACAGTCTGTCTCGGCGGGTTTCTTTTTAATCAGCTCAACACTCAGGCTCAGTTGACCTTGGCGTTCAACTCACCCTTCAGATAACGCTGGTACATCGCTTCAAGCGAGATCGGTTTGATCTTCGAAGCATTACCAGCAGTACCAAACGCTTCGTAACGCGCGATGCACACGTCACGCATTGCTGTCACGGTGGCGCCGAAGAATTTACGTGGGTCGAATTCGCTCGGGTTGGTCGCCATCAGGCGACGCATGGCGCCGGTGGAGGCCAGGCGCAGGTCGGTGTCGATGTTGACCTTGCGCACGCCGTGCTTGATGCCTTCGACGATTTCTTCAACCGGGACGCCGTAGGTCTCTTTGATGTCGCCGCCGTACTGGTTGATGATCGCCAGCCACTCTTGTGGCACGGAGGACGAACCGTGCATCACCAAGTGAGTGTTGGGGATGCGCTTGTGGATTTCCTTGATGCGGTCGATCGCCAGCACGTCGCCGGTGGGTGGCTTGGTGAACTTGTAGGCGCCGTGGCTGGTGCCGATGGCGATGGCCAGGGCATCGACTTGGGTGCGTTTGACGAAGTCAGCGGCTTCTTCCGGGTCGGTCAGCATCTGGCTGTGATCCAGAACGCCTTCGGCGCCGATGCCGTCTTCTTCACCGGCCATGCCGGTTTCCAGCGAACCCAGGCAGCCCAGCTCGCCTTCTACCGATACGCCGCAGGCGTGAGCCATGGCCACGGTCTGCTGGGTGACGCGGACGTTGTAGTCGTAGTCGGTCGGGGTCTTGCCGTCTTCGCCCAGCGAGCCGTCCATCATCACCGAGCTGAAGCCCAGTTGAATCGAACGCTGGCAGACGTCAGGGCTGGTGCCGTGGTCCTGGTGCATGCACACCGGGATGTGCGGGAATTCTTCGATCGCCGCCAGGATCAGGTGACGCAGGAATGGTGCGCCGGCGTATTTGCGGGCGCCGGCCGAAGCCTGGACGATCACCGGGGAGTCAGTCTTGTCAGCGGCTTCCATGATGGCGCGCATCTGCTCAAGGTTGTTGACGTTGAAGGCTGGAACGCCGTAGCCGAACTCGGCTGCGTGGTCCAGCATCTGGCGCATGCTGATAAGTGCCATTGTGTGTGTCTCTCCCGGTTGAGGGTCGTTGATCGTGCCAGCCTGCCGGAGCGGCGGCGGCTATTCAAGTTAATGCAGATCGGGGGTTGAGGCCCGGTCTGGTGATTCGGTGTTACCAAAATCTTCTGAACGACACAGAACACCTGTGGGAGCGAGCTTGCTCGCGAATACGTCTTGGCATTCAACATTGATGCAAGCTGATCCACCGCTTTCGCGAGCAAGCTCGCTCCCACAGTTGGATCGGTTTCCACATTGGATCTGTGTTGTGTCAATTACTCGGCCTTGCAACCACGGCCAATCAGGTCATTGGTGGCGACCCAGTACACCAGGCCTTCATCACCCTTGACGTGAAACGCCAGCATGCCATCGCTGTACAGCGTGCCCGAGGCGCCCGGCTCTTCTTTCAGGCGATAGACCTGATCACCGCCGCCGAGGCGAACGTCGACTTCCTTCTGGCCGGCATCGGCGTAACGCCACAACACCTTGGCCTGGCTGTCGCAGGTCCAGGTCGTCCAGTTGTCTACCGGCGCCGACGACTGAAACAGGTTCAACTGCGCGCAACCGCCCAACAATGCCAACGCCGCAACGGCGATCAAGCCTTTCATCCGTGTTCCTCGACTGACGACGCATGCCGCCAGCCCTGAGTTAAAGAGTCAGACCCGTCAAGGACAACCATGTTCCTTGACCGGGGTTTGCGTCTCGTATTTGTCCAGGCCGTCCGGACCCGAGCGCTTGTTCAGCACCGGGTTGGTTTCGGCCTGCCAGTCGGCCTGATAACAGCCCTTCTGGGGTTCGCTCGGTGCTGGCGTCGCGTCAGCCTTCGGGGTGCTCCCGCAGGCCGCCAGCGTACCGGTCAGCAACAACAGCGCTAACGACTTGACCATATGAACACTCCTTTGCCTGGCCAAACGGGCGGCCTCAGGCCTTGGCCCGGCTTTCCAGGACTTCAACGGCAGGCAGCACCTTGCCCTCGACGAATTCGAGGAACGCGCCACCACCGGTGGAAATGTAGGAGATCTGCTCAGCCACGCCATATTTATCGATCGCCGCCAGGGTGTCGCCACCGCCCGCGATGGAGAATGCCGAGCTTTCGGCGACAGCCTGGGCCAGCACTTTGGTGCCGTTGCCGAACTGATCGAACTCGAACACGCCAACCGGGCCGTTCCACAGAATGGTTTTCGACGACTTCAGCAGCTCGGCGAAATTGGCCGCGGTTTGTGGGCCGATGTCGAGAATCATGTCATCTGCCGCGACGTCAGCGATCAACTTCACAGTCGCTTCAGCGCTTTCGGCAAATTCCTTGGCGACCACAACGTCAACCGGCAACGGCACGCTGACTTTCGCCGCGATTTCACGCGCGGTGTCGAGCAGGTCCGGTTCATACAGCGACTTGCCGACCGGGTGACCAGCCGCCGCGAGGAAGGTGTTGGCGATGCCGCCGCCGACGATCAGTTGATCGCAGATCTGGCTCAGGCTGTTGAGTACGTCGAGTTTGGTCGAGACCTTGGAGCCGGCAACAATGGCCGCCATTGGCTTGGCCGGTGCGCCCAGGGCTTTGCCCAGTGCGTCCAGTTCAGCGGCCAGCAACGGGCCGGCAGCGGCGACTTTGGCGAACTTGGCTACACCATGGGTCGAACCTTCGGCGCGGTGAGCAGTACCGAAAGCATCCATCACGAACACGTCGCACAGGGCCGCGTACTGCTGGGCCAGGTCGTCGGCGTTCTTCTTCTCGCCCTTGTTGAAGCGTACGTTTTCGAACAGCACGATGTCGCCAGCCTTGACTTCAACACCACCGAGGTAATCAGCCACCAGCGGCACTTCGCGCCCGAGCGCTTTGCTCAGGTAGTCGGCGACAGGTTTCAGGCTGTTCTCGGCGGAGAATTCGCCTTCGGTCGGACGGCCCAGGTGCGAGCAGACCATCACTGCCGCGCCTTTTTCCAGGGCCAGCTTGATGGTCGGCAGCGAAGCCAGGATGCGCGCGTCGCTGGTGACAACACCGTCCTTGACGGGGACGTTGAGGTCTTCGCGGATCAATACGCGCTTACCTTGCAGATCGAGGTCGGACATCTTCAACACGGTCATGGGTCGCACTTCCTACGGTTTTTTTGAAGTTGCTGTTTGCAGATAGTGGTCTGCAACGTCCAGCATTCGGTTGGCAAAACCCCATTCGTTGTCGAACCAGGCCAGGATGTTCACCAGTTTGGGGCCGGAAACACGGGTCTGACTGGCATCGACGATGGCCGAATGTGGGTCATGGTTGAAATCACAGCTGGCGTGCGGCAACTCGGTGTAGGCCAGAAGGCCTTTGAGCGGGCCGCTGGTGGCGGCTTCGCGCAGGATCCGGTTGACCTCGTTGGCGTCAGTCGCGGTGGCGGTCTGCATCGTGATGTCGAGGCAGGACACGTTGACTGTCGGCACGCGCACGGCTTTGGCCTGAATTCGCCCGGCAAGTTCCGGCAGCAGGCGCTCGATACCGCGTGCCAGACCAGTGGACACCGGGATCACCGACTGGAACGCCGAACGCGTGCGGCGCAGGTCTTCGTCATGATAGGCGTCGATCACCGGCTGATCGTTCATCGCCGAGTGAATCGTAGTGATCGACACGTAATCGAGACCGATCGCCTGATCGAGCAGACGCAGCAGCGGCACGCCGCAATTTGTCGTGCACGAGGCGTTGGACACCAGCAGTTCGTCGCCGGTCAGGCAGTCCTGATTGACGCCGTAGACGATGGTAGCGTCGACATCCGCTTCGCTGGCCATCGGCTGCGAGAACAGCACACGCGGCGCGCCGGCATCGAGAAAACGCTGGCCATCGGCACGGGTGTGGTAAGCGCCGGAGCATTCCAGCACCAGATCGACGCCCAGCGACGCCCAATCGATGCCTTCAGGGGTGGCACTGCGCAGGACCTTCACGCAGTCGCCATTGATATGCAGACAATCGCCCTCAACCCGCACTTCGCCGGGAAAGCGGCCGTGGGTGGAGTCGAAGCGTGTCAGGTATTCGATGCTGGCCATGTCGGCCAGATCGTTGATCGCGACAATTTCAAACCCGGCTTTCTCGCCTCGCTCAAACAACGCACGCAAGACGCAACGACCAATCCGGCCGTAGCCGTTGAGTGCAACTTTGTAAGGACGCGGTTGAGGCATGGGGTTCTCGATTACCGTGGTGAATCATGCAGTGCGATATTGCCTGAACCAACGCTTTCGCGAGCAGGCGCGCTCCCACATTGGAATGCATT
>NZ_WBRZ01000358.1:0-4578 GCF_008923895.1 Pseudomonas sp. GXM4 | reverse complement strand
GGCGCCATCGGTTGCGCCTGACCGGACGCCTTCGCGAGCAAGCTCGCTCCCACAATTGATATCGCACATTCTGAAAGGATGCTTATGACCGTTAACTGTTTTGCGCCCATGGAAACACTGGCATCAGCGCTGATTCGGCACGCACTCGAACCCTCGGACGATGGCGCCCACGATCTCGCTCACTTGCAGCGGGTCTGGCACAACGCACGCACCGTGCATGAAACCGAAGGCGGCGATCTGGAGGTTTTGCTCGCAGCGGTGCTGTTGCACGACTGCGTATCGGTCGAAAAAAACTCACCGCTACGCTCGCAAGCTTCGCGTCTGGCAGCGGACAAAGCTTCGTCCGTGCTGAAGGAATTGGACTGGCCCAACGAGAAAATCAGCAACGTCGCCCACGCCATCGAAGCCCACAGTTTCTCTGCCAACATCACCCCAATCACGCTCGAAGCGAAAATCGTCCAGGACGCCGATCGCCTCGACTCGCTGGGCATGCTCGGTGTTGCCCGAACCTTTTATGTGGCCGGGCGCATGGGCTCGGCGCTGTACGACTCGCAGGATCCCGAAGCACTTGAGCGTGAGTACGATGACACGCGTTTTTGCCTCGATCATTTCCAGACCAAACTGCTACATCTGGCCGACGGTTTTCAAACGGTGACCGGTCAGCGCCTGGCGCACATTCGTCATCAACGACTGAAGGGTTTCATGGAGCAGTTCAAGGAGGAAATTGGCATCGTCTGAACAGCAGCCACATGACCCCGGCGAAGACCGTTCGTCGATCATCAGGCACCAATCCGTCATCAGGGCTGACCAACCAAGTGTAAGGATTCCAATCACTGGAGAAGCCCTATGATCCCGTCAAGGTTGACCGCTTTAGTCTTCAGCGCCCTGCTCTGCCCTGCGGTGTTCGCCGCCTCGTCCACGGCAGCGGGCACCGGCCCTACCGATCCGACCCCGCCACGCGCGCCCGCCATCAACAGTGCCCCCGGAATGAACACCGATGGCTCCGGCGTGCCGCTGATCAATCAGCCACCCGCCACCGGCACCGACCCGCGCACTCAAGGCAGTGATCCGGGGCGTCAGGGTGGCATGAACACGCCTGATTCTCCTGCCACTGCGCCTGACAATGCCGGCCCCGGTGTTGGCTCGAAAACCACCACCGGTGGCTCCGGTTCCGAAGGTGCCGGTCAGTAGTTCGCCGACGCGAGCGCCCTATTCACTCCCATGAAGAGGTAACCATGAACGTCGACAAAGACCTGGAAAAAGAAGTCCTCACCCGCCTGCTGCACGCCCATCCCAACGGCTTGGGCAAGGAGGTGCTGGACAATTACCGGGGCGAGAAAGTCGTGGCCAGCGCCCTCGCCGCCCTGCAGGATCGCGGGCTGATTCATCATGGTCATGTGACCTTGAGCGAAGCGGGCGAACACTCGCTGAACCTGCCGATCAAGCTCAGTTCAGCCGGCGTCGAAGCGGCGCGCAAACTGGATCTGCAGTAGTGCCAAGCCGCTCGCCGTCGCAGCGGCGAGCGGCCGGATCCGCAACTTGAGGAGAAATCCCATGCCTCGTGGAAGCAAAGACAAATACACCAGCGAACAGAAGCGCAAAGCCGAGCACATCGAAGACAGCTATGAGAAAAAGGGCGTGTCGAAAGATGAGGCTGAGGCGCGCGCTTGGGCGACGGTCAACAAACAGTCCGGTGGCGGTGAGAAGTCCGGCGGCTCGGGGCGCAAGAAGCCCGCCAGTGCCAAGTCGGAAGATCGCAAAGAATCATCGCGCCGCGCGGTGGCCAGCCGCAAGGGCCATTCACGCAACAGCGAGACTTCGAAGGATACGCAGACTGTCGATAGCCTGATGAAAGAGGCCCGGGCAAAGAACATTCCGGGGCGGTCTTCGATGCGCAAGCAGGAGTTGATTGAGGCGTTGCGCAAGGCGAGCTAGAACGACACCCACTGTAGGAGCTGCCGAAGACTGCGATCTTTTGCTTTTCAAGATCAAAAGATCGCAGCCTTCGGCAGCTCCTACTGAAGATTTGTGTACGACGTAGATCCAATGTGGGAGCGAGCTTGCTCGCGAAGGCCTCATGTCAGTCGCGGCAGGACTGACAGATAAACGCATCCACCTCACCCGCCCCCGGCGATGTCGCCGGCCCCCAGCGAGTCACCGCCAGTGCCGCTGCCGCATTGGCCCGCCGTGCCGCTTCCAGTGCATCCAGCCCCTGCGCCAATCCAGCAACAAACACCCCGGCATGCGCATCACCGGCGCCATTGCTGTCCACCGCTTTGACAACAAACCCCGGCACTTGTCGACGCTCGCCCCGCTGCTGAATCCAGCAACCCTGCGGCCCGTCGCGCACCACCATCAGCACACTTTCCGGCAGCAGTTCCGCGAGGCGATCCATCGCGATACCAATCTCATCGGCTCCGGTAAACCGCAGCGCCTCGACGCTGTTGCTGGTCCACACATCGATGCGCGGCAGCAATGCCTGCATCATCGGCGCGTCAGGTGACTCCACCAACGGCCCCGGGTCGAACACCACATTGACCGCCGCCGGCAGCGCCAGCGTCCAGTCGAGCAACGCCTGCGCCTTGCCCTCGTGCAGCAGACTGTAACCGCTGAGATAAACGTAATCGCCGGGCTCGGCAGCCACGCTGTTCAGGTCCTCCTCGGTCACCTCGCCTTCAGCGCCGATGTAGGAAATGAAACTGCGTTCAGCCGACGCATCGGTCAGCGCCACGCACAGACCGGTATCGCGCTCGGCCGGTTCGCGGATGCCGATGCCGATACCTTCCGCCTGCATCGCTTGGCGCGCCAGGTCACCGAAACGCCCCGTGCCATGGCGACCGAGGTAAACCACCGGCAGACCGTTACGCACCGCAGCGGCCATCACGTTGAAGCCGCCACCGGCTTCGAACCCCGCCGACTGCGCCAGCACGTCGCCGCCAATCTGCGGCAGTTTTTCCACGGCCATGACCAGGTCGATGATGACCTGGCCGGTGTGCAACATCTTAGGCATGAGCATTCTCGGGTTGCGCGGCGCGACGATCTTTCGCGCCGCCCAGTATCAGGTAAAGGCCACCGGCGACGACGAAGGTCACGATCCAGCCGAGGCCGTTGTGGCCCAGCCAGGAGTCGGACAGAAAGCCCTTGAACCAGACGTTTTCTGCCGTGGTGCCGATGGTGGTGAAGCTGAAACCAAGGACGATGGCGATCGCCCAGGCGCCAAACGCGCGCCACTCGATGCCGCCGCGATACCAGTACGCGCTGCTCGTGCTGACGTCGAGCAGGTCTTTGGGGCTGTAGTAGTGACGGTGAATCAGGTCGACCACGAAGATCCCCACCCAGGCAGTGATCGGCACTGCCAGCAGGGAAATGAAGGTGATGAACGGGCCGTAGAAACTGTCGGCGATCAGCATGAAGTAGATCGAGCCGACGAAGATCGCGACGATATCCACCACTACCGCGTAGACCCGTTTGACCTTCAGGCCCAGTGTCAGCGTGGTCAGGCCGGCGGAGTACACCGACAGGTTGTTCGACAGCAGCAGACCGCCGAACGCGGTGATCAGGTACGGCACGGCCATCCACGTCGGCAGCATGTCGCGGATCGCCACGATCGGATCAGTCGCCGACGCCAGATCATTGTTGCCCACCGACAACAAGCCGCCGAGAGTGATCAGCAGCACCAGCGGAATCCCTGCGCCGAACGCCGCCGACGCCACCAGGCGCACAGCCTTGACGCTGCGGTGCTGATAGCGCGACATGTCGGCACCGGCATTGGCCCAGCCGATACCAGTGCCGGCGGCCATGGTGCCGATGCCGATGATCATTGCGCTCAGCGGTGCTGGCGTGGCGTTGAATACCGCGCTCCAGTCGATCGTCGCGCAGAGAAAACCACCGACGAGAATGTTCAGCGCACCGAACACGTACGTCGCCCACTTCTGGATCACCAGCAGGGTCGCGTGGCCGAGGCCGGACACCGACAAGGTCAGCAGGACGAAGATGGCGATAAAGATCAGCGTCAGGACCGGCGCACTTTTCGCCTCGACCGGCGAGCCGAACAGGATCGAACACAGCGACAGCAGCACGAAGGCAGCGGTGGTGGTATTAACGGTTTCCCAACCCAGACGAGACATCAGCGAAACCAGCGTCGGGCCGATGTTGCCGCGTACGCCGAAGATTGCCCGCGACAGCGTCAGACTCGGCGCGCGGCCACGACGCCCGGCAATCGAAATGATCCCGACCACGGCAAACGAACCGGCGGCGCCGAGGATGGCGACGATGATCGCCTGCCAGATCGCCAGCCCGCGAAACGCCACCAGCGTGGCGCCCAGCGGCAGGCCGAGGATGGAAATATTCGCCGCAAACCAGACCCAGAACAGCTGCAGCGGATGACCGTTGCACTCGGCTTCCGGCACCGGCTCGATGCCCCGGGTTTCCAGTTGCCCGACGCTTTGCCCGGCGGTTGATGAACTCATGAAGATGCTCCTGTTTGCCTTTTTTGTGGTTGTGGCAATGATGTAAAACGACAAGACAACCGGCCTTCCGAGGCCTGTCTGTGCGATCCATTTCGGGTTAAGTATTCGA
>NZ_WBRZ01000357.1:0-4607 GCF_008923895.1 Pseudomonas sp. GXM4 | reverse complement strand
CCATTGAGGCATTCCCACGCAGAGCGTGGGAACGATCAGCAGACCCAGCTCTTGCCTCCCTGCGGCCATCTGTCGCATTAATTTGAATTAAAAGTCTGATTGTCATTTTTCCTGCTGTATCCTGCGCAGGCTTTGTAAAGCGCGGAGCACCTGATCTATCAACAGACTTAGCGAGGAGCGCACCCATGCACGAGATTCCCAATCTCCCCTTCCCAAGCCTGCACGTACCTGAGCAGACGACCCCGCAACACGCCGGCGCCGAAAAGCCCGAGCCGCAAGAAGCCGCTGACAGCCGCAAAGCCGACAGCGAAGAGTAAGACCCGCCGTACAGACCGTGTGGAAAGCGCTAACATGCGCTTTCCACACTGCCTGAAACCCGAGCCCGCCATGACCGACGAATTCTCCGAAAGCCAAGCTGCCGTGCTGATCGGCGCCACCGAGAAGATGATCGAGATCTGGAATCGCCTCTCACCCGAGAAGCAAGCTGCCCTGCTCGAACGTTTCGGCAGCGAAGAAAACGCCCTCGCCGCCCTCGTCACCACGCAATTGGTGGCCCCGGCGAAATCCTGAAAGCGCCGCCCGGCAAATAGTTTTACTTTTCCCCGCCCCTGAACGGTTCACGCCGGTATCATGAGCAGCCTATCTAATCTGCTGCTCCCGTGGATCGTTACCCATGTCGTCTATATCCGAGCCCCAGCGTCCGCTGGCGGTTACGCTGCAAGTTGTCTCCATCGTCCTCTTCACCTTTATCGGTTACCTGAACATCGGCATCCCGCTCGCCGTGCTGCCGGGCTATGTCCACAGTGACCTGGGTTTCGGTGCGGTGATCGCCGGGCTGGTGATCAGCGTGCAATACCTCGCCACCCTGCTCAGCCGTCCATATGCCGGCAAGATCATCGACAACCAGGGCAGTAAACGCGCAGTGATGATTGGCCTCGCTGGTTGCGGCTTGAGCGGTGTGTTCATGCTGGTTTCCGCGTGGACACCGAACCTGCCACTGCTCAGTCTGATCAGCCTGTTGATCGGCCGTCTGGTGCTGGGCAGTGCGGAAAGCCTGGTCGGCTCGGGCTCGATTGGCTGGGGCATCGGCCGGGTTGGCGCGGCGAATACGGCGAAAGTGATTTCCTGGAACGGCATCGCCAGTTACGGCGCCCTGGCGATCGGCGCGCCGTTCGGTGTGTGGCTGGTGAGCCGGTTGGGGCTGTGGAGCATGGGCGTGAGCATCATCCTCCTCGCCCTGCTCGGTCTGGCGCTGGCATGGCCGAAGACCGCCGCGCCGATCGTCGCCGGTGAACGCCTGCCGTTCATGCATGTGCTGGGCAAAGTCTTCCCCCACGGCTGCGGGCTCGCGCTGGGCTCGATCGGCTTCGGCACAATCGCCACTTTCATCACCCTGTACTACGCGACCCAGCACTGGGACAACGCCGTGCTGTGCCTGAGCCTGTTCGGCGCCAGCTTCATCGGCGCGCGGCTGCTGTTCGGCAATCTGATCAACCGCCTCGGCGGCTTCCGCGTGGCGATTGCCTGCCTGTCGGTGGAAACGTTGGGACTGTTGCTGTTGTGGATTGCTCCGGATGCGCATTGGGCACTGGCCGGTGCGGCGCTGAGCGGCTTTGGCTTCTCGCTGGTATTCCCGGCGCTGGGCGTGGAAGCGGTGAATCTGGTGCCGGCCTCAAGCCGTGGCGCGGCGGTCGGTGCCTATTCGCTGTTCATTGATTTGTCGCTGGGGATCACCGGGCCGCTGGCCGGGGCGATCGCAGCAGGATTCGGTTTTGCTTCGATTTTCTTGTTCGCCGCATTTGCAGCGTTGAGCGGCCTTGGCTTGAGTGTCTATCTGTACAAGCACACGGCGAAGTATCGCGAGGTTTAGAAGTCCACCTTGCCGCGCCCGGCCTTGATGCTGCCGCGCTTGGTTTTCGACTCCAGCCGACGCTTCTTCGAACCGAGGGTCGGTTTGGTCGGACGACGTTTCTTTTCCACCTTGGTGGCGCTGAGAATCAGCTCGACCAGCCGCTCCAGCGCATCGGCGCGGTTGGCTTCCTGGGTTCGGTATTGCTGCGCCTTGATGATCAGCACGCCATCGCTGGTGATACGGCTGTCACGCAGGGCCAGCAGACGTTCCTTGTAGAACTCCGGCAATGACGAGTTGGGAATGTCGAAGCGCAAGTGCACGGCACTGGAGACCTTGTTGACGTTCTGCCCACCGGCGCCTTGCGCGCGGATGGCGGTCAATTCGATCTCGGCATCCGGCAGATGCACGTTGTTGGAAATCACCAGCATGGAAAAGCGTCCGTAATCAGAGCGTGCAGGATAACCTGATTCACTCAACCTCTGTGGGAGCGAGCCTGCTCGCGAAGGCGGTGTGTCAGTCGATGCAGATGTTTCTGATGGACCGCTTTCGCGAGCAGTTTCGCTCCCACAGGGTTCGGTGTGATGCCGGATTTTTCCATTTCAAAACAACAAACCCGGCACTCTGGCCGGGTTTGTCGTTTCTGCCTGCGAGGTTATTTCGCTGTTGCAGCCACCACCGCCTGCACACTGCGCTTGTTCTTGATCAGGTAGCAGACCCACATGAACACCACCCACACCGGAATCGCATACACCGAGATCTGAATCCCCGGGATCAGCAGCATCACGCCGAGGATGAACACCACGAACGCCAGGCAGACGAAGTTGCCGTACGGGTACCACAGCGCTTTGAACAGTGGCGTCTGTTTGGTCTGGTTCATGTGCTGGCGGAACTTGAAGTGCGAGTAGCTGATCATCGCCCAGTTGATCACCAGCGTCGCAACCACCAGCGACATCAGCAGTTCCAGCGCGTGCTGCGGGATCAGGTAGTTGAGCAGCACGGCAACCAGCGTCACTGCCGCCGACGCCAGAATCGAACGCACCGGCACGCCGCGCTTGTCGATCTTCGCCAGACCTTTCGGCGCATCGCCCTGCTCGGCCATGCCCAGCAGCATGCGGCTGTTGCAGTAGGTGCCGCTGTTGTATACCGACAGCGCAGCGGTCAGCACGACGAAGTTGAGGATGTGCGCGGCGGTATTGCTGCCGAGCATCGAGAACACCTGCACGAACGGGCTGCCGCTGTAGGAATCGCCGGACGCGTTGAGGGTTTCCAGCAGGCTGTCCCACGGGGTCAGCGACAGCAGGATCACCAGTGCGCCAATGTAGAAAATCAGGATGCGGTAGATCACCTGGTTGATCGCTTTCGGGATCACGGTTTTCGGCTTGTCGGCTTCAGCGGCGGTGAAACCGAGCATTTCCAGACCGCCGAAAGAGAACATGATGATCGCCATGGCCATCACCAGACCGCTCACCCCGTTGGGGAAGAAACCGCCGTGGGACCACAGGTTGCTCACCGAGGCTTGCGGGCCGCCGTGGCCGCTGACCAACAGGTAGCTGCCCAGCGCGATCATGCCAACGATGGCCACAACCTTGATGATCGCAAACCAGAATTCGGCTTCACCGAAGACTTTGACGTTGGCCAGATTGATCGCGTTGATCAGCACGAAGAATGCAGCAGCGGAGACCCAGGTCGGGATGTCCGGCGCCCAGTAATGGATGTACTTGCCGACCGCTGTCAGCTCGGACATGCCCACCAGAATGTACAGAATCCAGCAGTTCCAGCCCGACAGGAACCCGGCGAAACCGCCCCAGTATTTGTGCGCGAAATGGCTGAAGGAGCCGGCCACCGGCTCTTCGACGATCATTTCGCCGAGCTGGCGCATGATCATGAAGGCGATGAAGCCGCAGATGGCGTAGCCGAGGATCATCGACGGGCCGGCGGATTTCAGTACCCCGGCAGAACCGAGGAACAATCCGGTACCGATCGCGCCACCGAGGGCGATCAGTTGAATATGGCGATTTTTCAGGCCGCGTTTCAGCTCGCCTGATTGCGAGGGTTGTCCACTCATGAAAAAGGTCTCACGCAAGGTTTGATGATGTTCAGTAGACGTTGCTGCAAGGTTGCGATTTCAGGCAGCCCCGATCAAACCCCAGCGCAGGCACCAGGAGTTCAGCTCATTTACAACGGTCATGCGTCACCTGTTTGTTTTTATCTGTGACGAAATCGAACCCGGCACGCTTGTGGCGCGGCGGAGTGAACAAGGCGGATAGCCTCGAGATTTTTGCGATTACGCAGAGGGTCACAGTTAAAACGCGGCGCATTGTACACCGCTAACCCCCTGCTGCCAGACCCGCCTGATCAGCGTGTCGGTTGCCGGGATTGCATGTGTCCGCCTCGACAGTGCCGAGCGGCTGCAAAATGTGAGTCAGGCCTTTGCAGGCCATCGACGGGGACGAGGAGAAAACCGTCCCACGGGGAGAAGTGGAAATCAGTCGCGGCGTACATTGCGCCTCCTTCTTGTTATTCGCCTGCACGACAGGCATGGGGCGCATGACACCCTGCCTGAAGGCTGGAAACAAGCGCGCCAGAGCCCTGCGTGGCGCACGCTGCGTCGGGTTACGGAAGCTTTTCCTTACAACGGAGGGCGAGACGGGAAATCACCGGGTTGGCGGGCCAATATCGTCAGGTTTTCTTTACAACGCGTAACGAATATTTTACGAACCAGAATTTTCTGTAGGACGTCTGCATATTGACGGTC
>NZ_WBRZ01000356.1:0-4616 GCF_008923895.1 Pseudomonas sp. GXM4 | reverse complement strand
GTTCTACCTGTGGGAGCGAGCCTGCTCGCGACAAGGCCCTGACACGCAGCAGATTCTTCACACCCCTTTGAAGATCCCTGGCCTCCGCTCCACCAACGATCGCACCCCCTCCCGGGCATCCTCAGTGGCGAGCAACTTCTTCACCAGCGCCGGTAATGCCTGCGCCGCCGCTGTCTCACCCTCATAACGCGCCTGTCGCGCTGACATCAAGGTCGCCTGCACGCCCAGTGGTGCCTGTCGGGCAATCCGTTCGGCCAGCTCGATCGCGCGGGGCAGCAAATCTTCGCTGGCCATCACTTCCTGGACCAAGCCCAGATGCAACGCATCGTGGGCATCGAACTCATCGCCAGTGAGCAACCAGCGCATCGCATTGCCCCAGCCGGCAATCTGCTGGAAACGCAAAGTCGCGCCGCCAAACGGAAAGATCCCACGCTGCACTTCCATCTGCGCGAAGCGGGTATTGCTCGCGCACAGGTTGATGTCCGCCGCCAGCATCAGCTCGATGCCGATGGTCAGGCAGTAACCCTGCGCGGCGACGATGACCGGTTTGCTCACCCGTGGGCCGACGAAAACGCCCCAGGGATCGCAGCCGCCGCTCGGAACCTGCCAGCCTTCGGCCAGCGCTGCGCTGGCATTGACCAGATCGAGCCCGGCGGTGAAGTGCTCGCCGTGGCCGAACACCACGGCGACCCGCGCTTCGCGGTCGGCTTCGAACTCGCCGTAGGCCAGGCTCAGGTCGTTGAGCAGGTCGATATCGAAAGCGTTGCGCTTGGCCGCCCGATCGAGGCCGATCAAGTGCACATGACCACGACGTTCTCGACTGACGCGGCCGGCGCTGGGCTGATTCATGGCTAAATCCTCAAGCGGGAAGGGCGGGTGCGCGGCGCTTTGCCGCAGGTCGGTGAACCGTTTAAGCGTCATCGCCCGCAGGGCCGGGCCTTTGCAAAATAGACCGTTGCGCGATTATCCGCAAAACCCCGTTACACGGCGGTGACACACGGATAAAGGCCACAAAAAAAGCTCCCTTTTCGGGCGAAATCCGGTATAGTGCGCGCCGGCCTTTAACCGGGCCGCGTTTAGGTAGCGCATTTCCCGAAGTCAGCTTCGGCTGCACGTCCGCATTGCGGGCTCTTCCTTGACGATCCATCTTCATTCATTCGTTTTCGCAAATCCCCGCCGACAAAGCTGCCAGGGCGACTCTTGAGTCTCAACACGGCATGCGCAGCTTTGGAGCATGGGTCTTTGCGGATGCACTTAGAGGCAGACCCATGACCCAGGAAACCGGCGGATTCGCCGCTTTTAATCTCAACCCGAATATTCTTGCAGCCGTCGCAGCGACTGGCTACGAAGAGCCTTCGGCGATTCAGCAGCAATCGATCCCGATCATCATGGCCGGCCAGGACATGATTGGCCAGGCGCAAACCGGTACCGGTAAAACCGCCGCGTTCGCACTGCCTATTCTGCACCGCATCGATCCTGCCAAGCGCGAACCGCAAGCCCTGATCCTGGCGCCAACCCGAGAGTTGGCGCTGCAAGTAGCAACCGCTTTTGAAACCTACGCCAAGCAAATGCCAGGCGTCACCGTCGTGGCTGTCTACGGCGGCGCGCCGATGGGCCCGCAACTCAAGGCAATCCGTAATGGCGCACAGATTGTTGTCGCTACTCCGGGTCGTCTGTGCGACCACCTGCGTCGCGACGAGAAAGTCCTGTCGACCGTGAACCATCTGGTTCTCGACGAAGCTGACGAAATGTTGAAGCTGGGCTTCATGGATGACCTGGAAGTCATCTTCAAGGCTCTGCCATCGACCCGCCAGACCGTGCTGTTCTCGGCGACCCTGCCGCAGTCGATCCGCGCCATTGCCGAACGCCACCTGCGCGATCCGCAACACGTCAAGATCCAGACCAAGACCCAGACCGTTACCGCGATCGAACAGGCTCACCTGTTGGTTCACGCTGACCAGAAAACCTCGGCCGTACTCAGCCTGCTGGAAGTCGAAGACTTCGACGCCCTGATCATGTTCGTGCGCACCAAGCAAGCGACCCTGGACCTGGCCAGCGCCCTCGACGCCAAAGGCTACAAAGCCGCCGCGTTGAACGGTGATATCGCCCAAAACCAGCGTGAGCGCGTCATCGACTCGCTCAAGGATGGCCGTCTGGACATCGTTGTCGCGACCGACGTTGCTGCCCGTGGTCTGGACGTTCCGCGCATCACTCACGTGTTCAACGTTGACATGCCGTACGACCCGGAATCCTACGTACACCGTATCGGCCGTACCGGCCGCGCCGGTCGCGAAGGTCGTGCACTGCTGCTGGTGACTCCACGTGAGCGCCGCATGCTGCAAGTGATCGAGCGCGTAACCGGTCAGAAAGTTGCCGAAGTACGCCTGCCAGACGCTCAAGCCGTTCTCGATGCACGCATCAAGAAACTGACCAACAGCCTGTCGCCGCTGGTTGCTGATGCCGAATCGACTCACGGTGAGCTGCTTGATCGCCTGACTGCCGACATCGGTTGCACCCCGCGTGCACTGGCTGCTGCGCTGCTGCGCAAGGCTACCAACGGTCAAGCGCTGAATCTGGCCGCGATCGAGAAGGAACGTCCACTGGTGCCGAACAACGCACCGCGTGGCGACCGTCCTGAGCGTTCCGGTGATCGTCCTGATCGTGGTGACCGCGAGCGTCGCGCGCCAATGCCTTTGGGCGAAGGCCGCGCTCGTTGCCGTACCGCGCTGGGTGCGCGTGACGGTATCGCTGCGAAAAACCTGCTGGGCGCCATCCTCAACGAAGGCGGTCTGGCCCGTGAAGCGATCGGTCGCATCCAGGTGCGTGACAGCTTCAGCCTCGTCGAGCTGCCGGAAGAAGGTCTGGAAAAGCTCCTGACCAAGCTGAAGGACACTCGCGTGGCTGGTAAGCAGCTCAAGCTGCGTCGCTACCGCGAAGATTGATCCGCCCTTGGGCTGATTGATCGAACATAAAAAATCCCCGACTGGTTCGGGGATTTTTTTTGCCTGATTTTTGGGTTTACACAAAACCCTGTGGGAGCTGGCTTGCCAGCGATGACGTCAGCCGAAGCGATAAATATCCATACCCAGCGCCCCCATCGTGAAACCCTGATGCGCCACGCTGAAAACCCCGCCCGCGCCGCGAGCAAAATACAACGGCAACAAATGCTCATCACTCGGGTGACTGCGCACCGCATTTGGCGCCTGCTGGCGATAATCATGCAGCGCCGTTTCATCGTCGGCCGCCAGTTTGTCGATCATCCAGTCATGAAAATCCCGCGCCCACGGTTCAATGCTTTCCGGGCCGGCATGCCAGTCCAGCTCCCGGAGGTTGTGGGTGATGCTGCCGGAGCCGATCAACAGAATGCCGTGTTCGCGCAGGCTCGCCAGCGCACGGCCAACTCGCGTCTGCAATGCCGGTCCGCCGCGACTCGGCAACGAAACCTGCACCACCGGAATATCGGCCTGCGGATACATCAACGACAGCGGCACCCAGACACCATGATCGAACGGTCGTTGCGGATCGAGCCGCGTCGGCAGGTCATTGGCGTTCAGCAGTTGAGCCACCTCGGCGGCCAGCTGCGGATTGCCCGGGGCCGGGTACTGAACTTCAAACAGCGCGCGGGGGAAACCGCCGAAGTCGTGCCAGGTTTCCGGATGCGGGTGGCTGCTGACCAGCAGTTCCTGGCTTTCCCAGTGTGCAGAGACGATGACGATGGCTTTGGGGCGCGGCAGTTCAGCGGCCAGTCGCGCCAGTGCCGGGCCGCTGGCACCGGGCTCCAGCGCCAGCATCGGTGAACCGTGGGAGATAAACAGGCTGGGCAACATGGACGGGCTCCTGAGCGCTAAGATGAACCATCTTCAGTCAGATCATCGATCTGAATCCAATATAAGTTTCTGCGGTTTTTCATCGGTTTTTCGGGAGTGATCCATGCAGCCTGAGTTTTGGTACAAGAAATGGGATTCGAACCAGATCGGCTTTCATCAGGCCGAGGCCAACCCGTATTTGCAGCGCTACTGGCCGGAGCTGGCGATTGCACCGTCGGCGCGTGTGCTGGTGCCGCTGTGCGGGAAGAGTCTGGATCTGCTCTGGCTTGCCGGGCAGGGACACCAGGTGATTGGGGTTGAGCTAGCGGAAAAGGCTGTCGAGGAGTTTTTCAGCGAACATCAGTTGCAGCCGCAGATCAGCGAGAAGGGCGCATTCAAGGTTTATCGCAGTGTTGCGTTCGAATTGTGGTGCGGTGATTTTTTTGCGCTGACGGCCGAGGACGTCGCAGATTGTACTGCGCTGTATGACCGCGCCGCGTTGATTGCCTTGCCGGACGCGATGCGCCAGCGCTATGCGGCGCATCTGCAGCAGTTGCTGGCGCCGGGGATGAAAGGGCTGGTGATTACCCTGGATTACGATCAGTCGCAGATCCCGGGGCCGCCGTTTGCGGTGAATGATGATGAGGTGCAGCGGTTGCTGGGCCAGGGTTGGCAGCTGGAGAAACTGGAAGAGCGGGATATTCTGGCTGAGAGCCCGAAGTTTCTGGAGGGCGGGGTTGAGTGGTTGGTGGAGCGGGTTTATCGGGTTTCTTCCAGATAGTTTTCTGTCAGCAGCTCCGGCGTCTTCGC
>NZ_WBRZ01000355.1:0-4616 GCF_008923895.1 Pseudomonas sp. GXM4 | reverse complement strand
CGATCAGGGCCTTTTTCATTCCAACCATCAACTCAAGTCACAGACCATTCTTGGCCTTGAACTCGCGACGACGACGGTGCAGCACCGGCTCGGTGTAGCCGTTCGGTTGCTTGGTGCCTTCGATGACCAGTTCGACCGCCGCCTGGAAGGCGATGTTGCTGTCGAAGTCCGGTGCCAGCGGGCGATACAGTGGGTCGTTGGCGTTCTGGCGGTCAACCACCGGCGCCATGCGCTTGAGGCTTTCCATCACTTGCTCTTGGCTGACGATACCGTGGCGCAGCCAGTTGGCGATGTGCTGGCTGGAGATACGCAGCGTCGCACGGTCTTCCATCAGGCCAACGTCGTTGATATCCGGCACTTTCGAGCAGCCGACACCCTGGTCGATCCAGCGCACCACGTAACCGAGAATGCCCTGGGCGTTGTTGTCCAGTTCGTTCTTGATCTGCTCTGGTGTCCAGCTTGGGTTCACTGCCAATGGAATGGTCAGGATGTCGTCCACCGAAGCGCGCGCACGTTTGGCCAGTTCGGCCTGACGCGCAAACACATCGACCTTGTGGTAGTGCAGCGCGTGCAGCGCAGCGGCGGTCGGCGATGGCACCCAGGCAGTGTTGGCGCCGGCGAGGGGGTGAGCGATTTTCTGCTCGAGCATCGCTGCCATCAGATCCGGCATGGCCCACATGCCTTTACCGATCTGCGCACGACCTTGCAGGCCAGTGCTCAGACCGATATCGACGTTCCAGTTTTCGTAGGCACCGATCCACTTCTCGGCCTTCATGTCCGCCTTGCGCACCACTGGGCCGGCCTCCATGGAGGTGTGGATTTCGTCGCCGGTGCGGTCGAGGAAACCGGTGTTGATGAACACTACGCGCTCGCTGGCGGCCTTGATGCAAGCCTTGAGGTTGACCGTGGTGCGGCGCTCCTCGTCCATGATCCCGACTTTCAGGGTGTTACGCGGCAAGCGCAGGACGTCTTCGATGCGCCCGAACAGCTCGTTGGTGAACGCCGCTTCTTCCGGGCCGTGCATTTTCGGTTTGACGATGTACACCGAACCGGTGCGGGTATTGCGCCGCGAGGTGTTGCCGTTGAGGTTGTGCATTGCGGCCAGGCAAGTCACCAGACCATCGAGGATGCCTTCCGGTACTTCGTTGCCTTGACTGTCGAGGATCGCATCGATGGTCATCAGATGGCCGACGTTGCGCACGAACAACAG
This sequence comes from Pseudomonas sp. GXM4, assembly GCF_008923895.1. Taxonomy (NCBI): domain Bacteria; kingdom Pseudomonadati; phylum Pseudomonadota; class Gammaproteobacteria; order Pseudomonadales; family Pseudomonadaceae; genus Pseudomonas; species Pseudomonas sp. GXM4. Next base: position 3,406 of record NZ_WBRZ01000355.1, on the reverse strand, counting down.
CGAACGACCGTGCAGGGTCACTTCACCGCCGTTGGGCGCGGTGTAGGTGCGATCCGGGTTCATGGTGCGGGTGAAGGTCTGGCCGCCCTTGGCGACCTCTTCCGACAGGTCGCCCTTCATCAGGCCGAGCCAGTTGCGGTAGATCACCACTTTGTCGTCGGCATCGACGGCGGCCACGGAGTCTTCGCAGTCCATGATCGTCGTCAGCGCCGCTTCCATGAGGATGTCTTTGACCCCGGCGGCATCGGTCTGGCCGACCGGGGTGCTGGCATCGATCTGGATTTCGAAGTGCAGGCCGTTGTGCTTGAGCAGAACGGCGATCGGTGCGTTGGCGTCACCCTGGAAACCGATCAACTGAGCGTCATCGCGCAGGCCGCTGTTGCTGCCGCCCTTGAGCGTCACGACCAGTTTGCCGTCAGCGATCTTGTAGCCGGTCGAATCGACGTGGGAGCCGGCGGCCAGTGGTGCGGCTTCGTCGAGGAAAGCACGGGCGAAAGCGATGACTTTGTCGCCACGCACCTTGTTGTAGCCTTTGCCTTTTTCCGCGCCGCCGTCTTCGCTGATCGCGTCGGTGCCGTAGAGGGCGTCGTACAGCGAACCCCAGCGGGCGTTCGAAGCATTGAGCGCGAAGCGCGCATTCATCACCGGCACGACCAGTTGCGGGCCGGCGGTGCGGGCGATTTCATCGTCGACGTTTTGCGTCGTCGCCTGGAAATCAGCCGCTTCTGGCAGCAGATAACCGATCTCTTGCAGGAAAGCTTTGTAGGCCACGGCATCGTGCGCCTGGCCGGCATGCTGCTGATGCCAGGCATCGATGCGCGCCTGGAAATCATCGCGTTTGGCGAGTAGGGCTTTGTTCTTCGGCGCCAGGTCGTGAATGACCTTGTCGGCACCTTCCCAGAATTGTTCGGCGGTGAGGCCGGTACCGGGAATGGCTTCGTTGTTCACGAAGTCGAACAGGACTTTGGCGACCTGCAGGCCACCGACTTGAACGTGTTCAGTCATTGCTTGCCTCACTCTGCTCAGCTATTTCGCTTTTCAGCTCGTCAATTTAACAATGAAGCTTCCGGCCATTTAAACCACAAACCTGCGGACCAGTACATGCCATTACTGGCGGCTGGGCTAGGACCAATCAACGGCTTGGAGGCCTTGCTGACGGGGCTTTCAGGGTTGCGAAGGGCCTTGGGCAGACATCGATCCAGCGTTATGTAGTGCGCGCTGCGGCATACTACATGATGAGTTGCGCTTGTGAAAATCAGACTAATTACGTCGTTCTGCGACCTCATGACGCATTGCGGTCACGTCGCGGAACCGGATGTTCTCAAAAAAGCATTGGATTGTTCCAGCTAAATATCAAAAGTTGTACACATAATTACTGTGGGCCTGCTAAGGAGCAATTTGGGTGTAACGATTTGTGGCGAGGGGATTTATCCCCGTTGGGTGGCGAAGCCGCCCCCTGCGGTCCGGCTGGCAGACCCAATTGGCAGGACTCACGACTGCTGCGCAGCCGGACGGGGATAAATCCCCTCGCCACAGGTCATCATCTGCCAACACTGGGTCAGGCTGAATCAATCCGCTTGCCTATACTTGCCCTTCGATAACAAAAGTCATGACAAGAGGGCTGCGCCATGGACCATCTCGTACTCACCGTTTTCGCCCCGGACAAGCCCGGGCAGGTCGAGCGCATCGCCCAATGCATTGCCGAGCACGGCGGCAACTGGCTGGAAAGCCGCATGTCACGCATGGCCGGGCAGTTCGCCGGAATTCTGCGCGTGGGCGTGCCGGCGGAGGCTTACGACGAACTGGTCGATGCCCTGCAAGCGCTGTCGGCCCATGGCATTCGGGTATTGATTGCCGAAAGCGGAGTGGAGCAGTCCTGCACGTGGAAACCGATCGCCATGGAACTGGTCGGCAATGACCGGCCGGGTATCGTCCGCGATATCACTCGGCTCTTGAGCGAGCAGGGCGTAAACCTGGAGCGACTGGTAACTGAGGTGCGCCCGGCGCCGATGAGCAGCGAGCCGCTGTTTCACGCTGAGGCGATTCTGGCGGTACCACTCACCTTGTCGCTCGACGTTTTGCAGGCGCGCCTGGAAACCCTGGCCGATGATCTGATGGTCGAATTGGTGTTACGCACAGAGGTTTAAGCGCAGACAGGGTTATTCAGGTTTAACGTGCACCTGCCTGTGGATAACCTGTAGAGACAGACCGCCACGCCACGCCGGCCGTGGCTTTGCGCAGGTTGATCAAAAAACCGCCAATATTCAGCGACTTGCGCACAAACGGCGGGGATCAGGCTGTGGATAAGCTTGGGAAGGAACGGTGCAGGCCACGAGAACCGTCGCCTGTAGAGGTTTGTGCGTTTTTTGATCAGGCGCGCCGGCGCAAACTTATCCACGCATCAATGCTATAGACCGCCAGACCGGCCCAGATAAACATGAACGCGACCAGCGTGCTGGACGACAAATGCTCGCCAAACAGCAGCACGGCTTGCAGCAACACCAGCGTCGGCGCGATGTATTGCAGGAAGCCGATGGTGGTGTAGGGCAAGTGGCGGGTGGCGGCGTTGAAACACACCAGCGGCACCAGCGTCACCGGCCCGGCAGCCACCAGCCACCAGGCTTCGGAGGTGGTCCAGAAAGCCGGCTGCACACTCGTCGCAGTCTGATTGAACAGCAACCACGCAATTGCGATCGGCACCAGCATCCAGGTTTCCACTACTAGCCCCGGCAGCGCCTTGACCGGCGCCTGCTTGCGGATCAGGCCATAGAAACCGAAGGTCAGCGCCAGCGCCAGCGACACCCACGGCAGACTGCCGACCTGCCACACCTGCTGCGCTACGCCGATGGCCGCGAGACCGACCGCGACCCACTGCATGCGCCGCAGCCGTTCGCCAAGGATCACCATGCCCAACAGCACGTTGACCAGCGGATTGATGTAGTAACCCAGACTCGCCTCGAGCATGCGGCCGTTGTTCACCGACCACACGTAGGTCAGCCAGTTGGCCGCGATCAGCGTGCCGCTCAGAGCCAGAATCGCCAGGCGCTTGGGATTGTCGAGCAACTCGCGCAGCCAGCCCGGGTGTTTCCACACCATCAGCAGCAACGCACCGAACAGCGCCGACCACAGCACCCGGTGGATGATGATCTCGACAGCCGGGACTTCGGCAATGGCTTTGAAATAGATCGGGAACAGGCCCCAGATGATGTAGGCGCTCAGGCCCAGAATGTACCCGCGACGCGGGTTGGCGGCTTGCATGCAGAATCCTTGCTCAGGCAGCTGACAAAGGAGGGATTGTAAGGAGGTTGTATAGATGTGTCGTGTCAGAAAGCAAAAAGATCGCAGCCTTCGGCAGCTCCTACAGGGATATGCATTCCAAGGTAGGAGCTGCCGAAGGCTGCGATCT
>NZ_WBRZ01000354.1:0-4623 GCF_008923895.1 Pseudomonas sp. GXM4 | reverse complement strand
CTTCGGCAGCTCCTACAGGAACCGCATTCCCCTGTAGGAGCTGCCGAAGGCTGCGATCTTTTGATCTTGATCCTTTAGCTCAACTTGAACCCACCCATCTGCCGCGCCAGATCATCCGCCAGCTTCTGCAACATCTGGCAGTCTTCGCGACAAGCCCTGACCTCCCCCGCCGTCGCCCGTGCCAGATCGGAAATCCCCTGCACGTTGCGGTTGATCTCTTCAGTCACCGCCGACTGCTCTTCGGTTGCCGTCGCCACCTGATGGTTCATATCGCTGATGCGCTCGACCTGGCCGGTGATCGCCGTCAGCGACGCGCCGGTCCGCTGGCTCGATTCAACCCCGGTGCCAGTCGCGGCCTGGCCCGTGCGCATCGATGACACGGCGTTTTCCGCGCCTTGCTTGAGGCTGCCGATCATCAGTTGAATTTCGTCGGTCGAGGCCTGGGTCCTGCGCGCGAGGGTGCGCACTTCATCGGCGACCACCGCGAAGCCACGGCCCATGTCGCCAGCGCGGGCGGCTTCGATGGCGGCGTTGAGTGCCAGCAGATTGGTCTGTTCGGAAACGCCACGAATCACCGCCAGCACCGAATCGATCGACGCCACTTGCTGCGCCAGCTCACCCACCGCCCCTGCCGCCACGCCGATCTCGTCGGACATGCTTTCGATATGACGGATCGAGCCACCGACCACTTCCCGTGCCTGCAACGCCTCATCGCGCGCGGTTTGCGAGGCAAGCGCGGCGTTGCCGGCATTTTGCGCGATCTCCTGCACGGTCAGGCCCATTTCGTGGACGGCGGTGGCTACCATGTCGGTCATTTCCTGCTGCCGGCCGGAACGCTCGGCGGTGTTGTCCACCACCGTCGCCACTTGCCCTACGGCCGTGCGCAGGCGCTCGCTGGTGGTCAGCACTTCGCCGATCATCGCGCGCTGGCTATCGAGGAAACGGTTGAAGCCGCGCGCGAGGTCGCCCAGCTCATCGGCACGGCTGGAATCTAACCGGTGAGTCAAATCTCCACCACCGCTACCGATGGCCACCAGCGCCCGTGTTACTTGTCGAATCGGTCGCACCAGCCCCTGCGCCAGCCACACCACCGACGCCAGGCAGACCAACGCCACCACCAGACCGATGCCGCCACTCATCCACATCGCTTTCCGTGCTTCGGCGTAGATCTGCGACTGCGGCACTTCGGCCACCAGCGTCCAGCCGAGATCGCGCAGCGGCAGGCTGAAGGCGAGGAAGTCTTCACCGTCGCGTTCGAAGCTACTGTTGACCGCCTCCTTGTGCCCCATCAGCGCTTGCGCCGCGTTGGCGCCGATCTGCTCGGTCAAGGTGCGTTTGCCGCTGAACTGCGCCTCAGAATGGACCTGAATCAAACCGTCGGAACGCACGAGATAGACCTTGCCGCGTTCACCGAAACTGAAGTTGTGGATCAGCTCCGACAGCTCTTTCATGCTCAGCCCAAGCCCGGCGACACCGACGACTTTGCCGGCCTGCTCGACCTTCAAATCGATGAACAGGGCCAGCTCGCCTGTCGCGCCGTCGTTGTCGATATTGAGGGTGCGCGGCTGATTGCTGTCGAGAAAGGAATAGAACCAGGCGTCGGCCGGTTTCGCGCGACTGAGGGTGCGGTCCAGGCCTTTTTCAGTGATGTAGTGATTGGATTCGGTGCCGATAATCAGCGCAGTGAAGGCCTTGTGTTCGGCGCGGATGCCTTCCAGATACTGCGCGAAGAGCGCAGTTTTGCTGCTGTCCTCGCCTGTCGCCAGCCAGTCACGCACCATAGTGTTGCTGGCGATGTCCTTGGCGGCGGTGAGCGGCTGCACGAGGATGCGTTCGATATCGTTGCGCGTCGCTTCGATACTCGACGGCAGCGCTTGTTCGACCAGATAGCTCTGGGCGAGGCGGTTGACCACCAGGGTATAAATGCCAACCACAATCACGATGCTGATCAGCAGGGCCGCGCCCATGCCGAGAATCAACTGCCACTGAATACTGCGTCGCCACCATTGCATGGAGCACCCCCAAGGAATAAGTGGCCGAAACACTGCAACAGCCGTGCCGATTGTATACAAGCAAACCGACAATCTATTCCCTGGTTGTGCGCAACCCCATCAGCCCTGACTGATGGTCTTGGCAATCGTCTCGACCGTGGCGCTGACTTGCTCTTGATAACGCTCGAGTTCTTCTTTGTGCTGCTTTTTCATTTCGATCTGCTGCGAGCACAGATTCATCGCCGCCAGCACCAGCAAACGGTCGCCGATCAGCGTCGGGTATTTGCGCTTGGTGTCTTCCAGCGTGGCCTTGAGCATCATCGCCGCGTCCAGCAGGGTCTGTTCTTCCCCGGCCGGTGCCTTGATCGAATAGTCCTCGCCGAGAATGGAGATGACTTTTACCCCTGCTGTGCCGTGGTTCATGCGCTGACAGGACCGGCATTGACGCGATCAACCAGCGCCTGAATGCGCGCGGCGGTGGCGCCGTGTTTTTCTTCCTGCTCCATCAGGTTCAGCTGCAGGTTTTCGTTTTCATCCTTGGCCTGGGCCAGTTCCGTGGACAGGGTCTGGTTGGTCTGCAGCAAGGTCTGGTTCTGTTGCACCAGGTCGCTGACGAGCTGTTCCAATTGGCTGAGGGATGCTTCCAACATTTTGATCTTCCAAGCGTTTTTCAAAGGGCGCGTACGATAAAGAAAAGTCACCACGGATGCCAGGGTTAAACCGGCGCAAGGCCTTGATTTTCCTGGGTGGCGAAGCTTCTCGCGAGTTTAAAAGACTGTGATTGGTCGATCTGGTTCCTGCACTTCGTCGCTCAAGCCTGTCTGCGACAAATACGCACACCACCTCAAGACTTTAGTCGTATGACCGATAAGTCACCCATACAGCAGTCTCAGCCCGCATGGATGCGGCCCTTTTCGGTATCCGCCCATGTCCCTTCGCAATATGAATATCGCCCCACGGGCGTTCACCGGCTTCGCCCTGATCGGCGGCCTGATGTTGATCCTCGGCGTGTTTGCGCTGAACCAGATGAGCAAGATCCGCGCGGCCGGCGAAGACATCGCCACCGCCAGCGTGCCATCGATCAAGGCTCTGGACGAATTCACCCAACTGACCCTGCGCCTGCGCGTGCTCTCTTACCGTTTGCTGATCAATCGCGAACCCGACGTGCAGCAGAAAACCATCGAGCTGTTCGACCTGCGCAATCGCCAGATCGCCGATGCGCAACGCGCATACGAGCCACTGATCGAAGGCCCGCAGGAGCGTGCGGCGTACGATCAGTACGTGCAATTGCTGGCGCAGTACCGTCAGCTTGAAGAACGCATGAAAACCCTGTCGCGCAACAACCAGATCGCCGAGTTGCAGCAGATGCTCAACAACGATTTGCTGAGCAACTCAGAGGCCGTCAACACCGCACTTGCGCGTCTGCTGGAGATCAATACCCAGCAAATTGCCGAGACTGATCAGGGCGCCAAGGATCAGTACTCGATGTCGTTCGATCTGGTCGTCACTCTGCTGGTGATCGCCAGCGGCCTGACCCTGCTGTTCGCCTGGTTGCTGACCGTGAGCATTACCAAGCCGATTTCCAAGGCACTCGAGGCGGCGGAAACCATCGCCGAAGGCAACCTCACCCAGCCGATCCATGTCGATGGCGAAGATGAAGCCGGGCGCCTGCTGGCGGCGATGGCGAAGATGCAATCGAAGCTGCGCGACACCCTGCAGCGCATCTCCGGTTCGGCCACACAGCTTGCGTCCGCTGCGGAAGAGCTGAACAGCGTCACCGATGAAAGTGCTCGCGGCCTGACCCAGCAGAACAACGAAATCGAGCAGGCCGCCACTGCGGTCAATGAGATGACCAGCGCTGTCGAAGAGGTCGCGCGCAACGCGGTCAGCACTTCGGAAGCCTCGAAAAACGCCACCACTTCGGCGGGCGACGGTCGTGATCTGGTGCAGGAAACCGTCAGCGCCATCGAACGCATGAGCGCCGATGTGCAGAGCACCGCGTCGCTGATCGGCGACCTGGCCAATGAGTCCCGCGACATCGGCAAGGTGCTCGACGTGATTCGTGGCCTCGCCGACCAGACCAACCTGCTGGCATTGAACGCAGCGATCGAAGCGGCGCGCGCCGGTGAGGCCGGGCGTGGTTTCGCCGTAGTGGCGGACGAAGTGCGCGCTCTGGCCCATCGCACCCAGCAGTCGACCAGCGAAATCGAACGCATGATCGGCAGCATCCAGAGCGGCACCGAACACGCCGTGGATTCGATGCGCAACAGCACCGAGCGCGCCGAATCGACGCTGAACATCGCCCGTGGCGCCGGGATGTCGCTGGACACCATCAACAGCGCCATCGTCGAAATCAACGAGCGCAACCTGGTCATCGCCAGCGCCGCCGAAGAGCAGGCGCAGGTGGCGCGGGAAGTCGATCGCAATCTGGTGAACATCCGCGATCTGTCGGTGCAGTCGGCGACCGGCGCCAATCAGACCAGCGCAGCAAGCAATGAGCTGTCGCGGTTGGCGCTGGATCTGAACAACATGGTTGGGCGGTTCAGCCTGTAACACACCTCGCTGGAGCTTCCCCTGTGGTGAGGGGATTTATCCCCGTTGGGTGGCGAAGCCGCCCCAAAAACAGCGTATG
>NZ_WBRZ01000353.1:0-4662 GCF_008923895.1 Pseudomonas sp. GXM4 | reverse complement strand
CCGGGACGCTCCGCGTCCCTTTCAGAGCTGGAACGCGGAGCGTCCCTTGAGGCATTCCCACGCAGAGCGTGGGAACGATCATTGCCTACCTCAAGATTGTGCCGTGCCTGCTATGATGCGCGGCATCTCCATCGCTCAGGATCGCGCCACTCCCCATGGATTACCGCAAACCTTCCGACCGTAAAAGCATGCACTCGCGCATCGTCCAGGAACTGGGCATGCAGATCGTCTCCGGACGCTTTTTGCCCGACGACAAACTGCCCGCCGAAGCCCTGCTGTGCGAGGAGTATGCGGTCAGTCGTCCGGTGTTGCGCGAAGCCACCCGGGTGCTGGTGGCCAAGGGTCTGGTGTATTCCAAGCCGCGCGTCGGCACCGTGGTCAAGGCGCGCCGCGAATGGCACATGCTCGACCCGGACGTACTGCACTGGTTGATGCAGAGCAGCCCGCAAAATGAGTTCTTCAACGTGCTGACCAGCGTGCGCAGCATCATCGAACCGGCAGCTGCCGCCCTCGCCGCCCAGCACGCAACCGATGCCGACATCGCCGCGATCAACGAAGCCTACCAACGCATGGAAGCCGCGCCGACCCCGGAAGCGCTGTTGCAGCCGGACCTGGACTTCCACAGCCGCATCGCCGATGCGACGCACAACGACTTGCTGGCGAACCTGTGCAACATGTTGGCGGTAGCGATTGCCGAGGCGTTGAAGCATTCCAATCAGCGGCCGAATCTGCATGAACTGGCGTTGCCCAGGCACAAGGCGATTCTGACCGCCATCGAGAACCGCGATGCCCTGGGTGCCCGGCATGCGACGCTGGTGCAGCTGGATGATGCGCGTAGTGCGTTGAGTGTTGTGCTTGGCGCAGAGCTTTCTTAGGGCTTGAGACCGCTTGCCCTCACCCTAGCCCTCTCCCAGAGGTAGAGGGGACCGATTGGGGGATATTTGAGATTTACGCCGACTTGAACGTTCTGCTGTGAATCCATAACCGACTCGGTATTTCAGGTCGATATATCTAGCCGCCCCCCTCGGTCAGTCCCCTCTCCCTCCGGGAGAGGGCTAGGGTGAGGGGCTCTTGATCTTGATTCACAAAAAAAGCCGCAACCCCTCAAGGTTGCGGCTTTGCCGTTTCAGTCCATCAGATCAATGCGCAAACAGCGAATTGCCCTTCTGCCCCGCCAGCTTCTCCGGCTTGATCAGGAACTTGGCCAGCGCCGGCAGCAGCCACAGCGCACCGAACATGTTCCACAGCAGCATGAAGGTCAGCATCAGGCCCATGTCGGCCTGGAACTTGATCGCCGAGAAGATCCAGGTGCACACGCCGATCGCCAGGCACAGGCCGGTGAACAGCACCGCTTTACCGGTCGACTTGAGCGTCTGGTAATAGGCTTCCTGCAACGGCAGCCCGGCACGCAGGAAACTTTCCAGGCGGCTGTAGATGTAGATGCCGTAGTCCACGCCAATCCCCACGCCCAACGCCACCACCGGCAGCGTCGCGACTTTCACGCCGATGCCCATGAACGCCATCAGCGCGTTGCCGAGCACCGAGGTGAGCACCAGCGGCAAGACGATGCACAGGGTTGCCGCCCATGAGCGGAAGGTGATCATGCACATCACTGCCACGCAGATGTACACCAGAATCAGGATGGTCAGCTCAGCCTGTTTGATGACTTCGTTGGTCGCTGCTTCGATCCCGGCGTTACCGGCGGCGAGGATGAATTCCAGGCCGTCCTTGTTGTTTTCCTTGGCGAACTCCTGCACCGCGTTGACCGCACGATCGAGGGTCTCAGCTTTGTGATCGTTGAGGAACACCAGCACTGGCGCCAGCGAGCAGCTGTTGTTGTACAGGCCATCGGCGCGGGCGATCGAGTTATTCAGTACGTCCGGGTTGCGCGACAGGGTTTCCCATTTCAGGTTGCCCTCGTTCATGCCCTTGATCATCTGCTTGGACACGGTCACCAGCGAGATCGCCGACTGCACGCCCTCGGTGTTCTGCATCTTCCACATCAGCTGATCGATCGGCGCCATGGCTTCGTAGCGCGAGCAGCCTTCGGCCTTGGTCTTGACCATCACCACCAGCACGTCGGAGCTGGTCGAGTAGTTGCTGATGATGAAGTTGTTGTCCTTGTTGTAGCGCGAGTCCGGACGCAGTTCCGGCGCGCCCTGGTCGAGGTCGCCGATCTTCAGGTTCTGGCTGTACCAGAGGCCGCCACCGAAAGCGATCAGGGCCAAGGCTACCGAAATCGGCGCGACTTTCGGGCTGGCGAAGTTCGACAGCAGGCGCCAGAACGGGTGCTCGCGGTTGGCGTCCTTCTTGCTCTTGGCAATCGCGCGCTTGCTGATGCCGACATAGGAAATCGCCACCGGCAGCAGGATCAGGTTGGTGAACACGATCACCGCAACGCCGATGGAGGCGCCGATAGCCAGTTCACGGATCACCCCGATGTCGATGATCAGCAGGGTGATGAAGCCCACCGCATCGGCGAGAATCGCGATCATCCCCGGCAGGAACAACTGGCGGAAGGTGCGCCGCGCAGCGGTCAGGGCGTTATCGGCCTCGCTGGATTGCAGGGCGATACCGTTGATCTTCTGCACGCCGTGGGAAATGCCGATGGCGAAAATCAGGAACGGCACCAGCATTGAATACGGGTCGAGCCCGAAGCCGAAGAAGTGCATCAACCCCAGTTGCCAGACCACCGCCACCAGCGTCGTGCTCAACACCGCGATGGTGCTGCGCAGGCAGTTGGTGAACCACAGCAGCAGTATCAGGGTGATGACGAAGGCGACACCGAAGAACAGCACCACCATCACCAGACCGTCGATCAGGTCGCCGACCTTCTTGGCGAAACCGACGATGTGGATCTTGATGTTGGGGTTCTGCGCTTCGAACTTGTTGCGGATCTTGTCTTCGAGTTCATGGGAGAACTGGCGATAGTCCAGCGCCAGCAACTTGCCCTGATCCTGCGGGTCCGGATAGGCCTCCAGCAGCGGGATGTCGACGATGCTCGACTTGAAGTCGTTGGCCACCAGACGCCCGACCTGGCCGGACTTGAGCACGTTGTTGCGCAGCAGATCGAGGCTGTCCTGCGAGCCGTTGTAGCTCTGCGGAATCACTTCGCCGCCGGCGAAACCCTCTTCGGTCACTTCGGTCCAGCGTACGCTCGGGCTCCACAGCGATTTGAGGCCGGAACGGTCGACGCCGGAAATGTAGAACACTTCGTCGTTGATCTGGCGCAGGGTCTCCATGTACTCCTTGGAGAAGATGTCGCCGTCGGTGGCCTCCACCGAAATACGCACGGTGTTGCCGAGGTTCGCCAGATCGTTGCGGTGCTCCATCATCTTTTCGATGAAGGGATGCTGCAGCGGGATCATTTTTTCAAAACTGGTCGACGGCCGAATCAGCGTGGCCTGCCAGAACAGGAAAATGCTCACCACCAGGCAGATCAGGATCACGGCCGGACGGTTGTTGAAGATCAGGCGCTCGAGAACCGTCGCCTTTTCCTGCTGAGGAGTGATCAAGGAAGTCATAGCCCCGCCTTCTTGTTATTGGTCTCGGCACCGTTTGGCTGGGTGATGTGCAAGCCACCCTGCCCGGTCAGAATCAGGTTGCCGTTGCCGGCGGCGGTGACCGACGACAGCGAAATGCGATCCGGGCGGTTGAACACGCTGAAGGTTTCGCCGTTGTCGCTGCTGCTGATCACCGAGCCGCCGTTGCCGACGATGACGATCGAGCCGTCTTCCAGCAGCGTGCCGCCGGACAGGCCGAACTCCAGCGCACCGCGTGCGGCTTTGAGTTCGACCTGCTCCCAGTTGCTGCCGAAATCAGTGGAGCGATAAAGATTGCCGCGCAAGCCGTACGCCAGCAGGGTCTGCGGCTGCGCCGTGCCGATCACGCCGAACAGCGAACCTTCGTACGGGCCTTCAAGCTTTTCCCAGGTCTGGCCGTTATCGGCGGAGCGGAACATGCTGCCGGACTCGCCGACGATGAACAGCCCGGCGTCTTTCACGGCGGCGATGGCGTTGAGGTGGAACTGGTCTTCGTTGTCGAGGCGATCGCTGACGTCTTCCCAGTTTTTGCCGCCGTCGGTGGTTTCCAGCAGCGTGCCGTAGGCGCCCACGGCAAAGCCGCTGCTGGCGTCCTTGAACCAGACGTCGAGCAGCGGCGATTCGCGTGCGAGGTCTTCGAATTGCTTGGTCCAGGTCAGACCGCCGTCTGCGCTGGCGAGAATCTGTGCGTCGTGGCCCACGGCCCAACCGTTTTTGTCGTCGACGAAATACACGGCGGTGAGCAGTTGCCGGGTCGGCACCTTGGCCTGGGTCCAGGTCTTGCCCTGGTCATCGGAATAGACGATGTGCCCGCGATCGCCGACCGCGACCAGACGCGCGCCAGCGTGGACGACATCGAGAATCAGGCTTTTTGCGGCCTTGGCCGATTCGGTGGCATAGACCACGTCAGCCGGGGCCTCGGCGGCAATCACAGGTGCCGATAACGTGGCGAAGCCCAGCAGCGAGAGTGCTGTGGCCAGCAACGCGGTGTTGCGTAACGCCGGCGGGCGGCAACGACTCATAGACCTTCCCCTATTTATTATTGTTGGGCCATCGGGCCTTCAAGGGCGCCGCAAGGGTGCTCGGCTAGTGGCAGATCAGAAGCATAGTCCTGAAACCC
>NZ_WBRZ01000352.1:0-4710 GCF_008923895.1 Pseudomonas sp. GXM4 | reverse complement strand
CGAAAAAAACGGGTGTGGCCACCGACGCCACACCCGCTGAAGAAAACATCACCTCGTTACAGTCGATTCACACCGCCGTTGCCACGGTCGCCGGGCGCGGCGAGAACAGGCTGACCAGTACGAAGCTCACCAGGCTGACACCCAGGCTGTAATAGATCGGCGAGTTCGCGTCCATGCCGTCCTTGACCATGAACACCAGCGCCGTGATAAAGCCCAGCGTCATCGCGCTGATCGCCCCGGCGGTAGTCGCACGCTTCCAGAAAATCGCGCCCATCAGCGGAATCAGCATGCCGCCGACCAAGAGGTTGTAAGCCAGGGTCAGCGCGCTGATCACGTCATTGACGACCAGAGCAATGCCCAGCACCGCGATCCCGGTCAGCAGGGTAAACAGACGGCTGACCGCGACGTTGGACTGTTTGCCGCCGCGCAGTTTCGGCAGCAGGTCTTCGGTCAGGGTGGTGGACGCGGCGAGCAGGCCGGCGCTGGCGGTGGACATCATCGCCGCCAGTGCGGCAGCGATCACCAGGCCACGGATGCCGTCAGGCAGCGAGACTTTGACGATGGCGGCAAAGGCGTTGTTGACGTTGTCCAGATCCGGAATCAGCACATGCGCAGCCATGCCGATCAAAGCGCAGACCAGGCCGTAAATGATGCAGTAGATCCCTGCTGAAGTGCCGGCGTACTTGGCGACTTTTTCGCTTTTTGCCGTGAACACCCGCTGCCAGATGTCCTGGCCGATCAGGATGCCGAAGAAGTAGATCATGAAGTAGGTAATGATCGTGTCCCAGCCGATGCTGGTGAAGTTGAAGCTGACCGCCGGCAGTTGCGCGACCAATTGATCCCAGCCGCCTACGCGGTACAGGCAGATCGGCAACAACACGAACATCAGCCCCACTGTCTGGATGCCGAACTGGACGATGTCCGTCAGGGTCAGCGACCACATGCCGCCGATCGTTGAATAAGTCACCACGATACCGCCGCCCAGCAGTACGGAAATCCAGAAGGGCAGACCGAACAACACTTGCAGCACGGTGCCGATCGCCAGAATCGAGGTCACGCCGATCATCAGCGCGTAAGCGAGCATGATCGTCGCACTGGCGGTGCGCGCCATCGGGTTGTAGCGCTTCTCCAGGACCTGGGTGACGGTGAATACCTTGAGTTTCAGCAAGGGCTTGGCGAGGAACAGGTTCAGCGCGACGATGCCGCAGCCCAATGCCGCGCACAGCCAGAAACCGGAAATGCCGTGCACGTAGCCCAGACGGACCGTGCCGACGGTGGACGCGCCGCCGAGTACGGTTGCTGCCATGGTGCCCATGTACAGCGACGGTCCCAGATTACGCCCGGCAACCAGATAGTCTTCGTGGGTCTTGGCCTTGCGCATGCCGTAGTAGCCGAGAATCAGCATCGCAGCGGCATAAATGAGTACGACGAATAAATCCAAAGCCATGATGGCGTGTCTCCGATTGTCTTTTTTATGGTGAGGCTGAATTCAAATCTCCCTGTGGGAGCGAGCTTGCTCGCGAAGGCGTCAGCACATTCAAACGTGATGTGATTGACAGATCGCTTTCGCGAGCAAGCTCGCTCCCACAGGGTTTTGTGTTTGGTCAGGCGGCTTGGCGTAACGTCGGTTTAGTCGTGGCGTTCACGCCTTGACTGCGCACATCCGTTGGCCCAAACACTTCCCGAGGTTCGGGGAACAAGCGCAACAGCGTCAGATACACCACCGACGCCAGGCCCAATGTCACCGGCAAACTGATGTCGATGCCACCGGCCAGTTCGCCCAGCGGGCCGACGAACTGCCCCGGCAGGTTGACGAAGCACAGGCCGACCAGCGCACTCGGAATCCACGCCCCCAGGCCGCGCCAGTTCCAGCCGTGGTTGAACCAGTAGCGTCCGCCCTGTTCGCCGCGAGTGAACACTTGCAGGTCATCCGGGCAGTAGAAGCCGCGCCGCACCAGCAGGCCGATGATCATGATCACCATCCACGGGGTGGTGCAGGTGATGATCAGCACGGCGAAGGTCGACACGCTTTGCACCAGGTTCGCCGCAAACCGGCCGATGAAGATGAAGGCGATCGACAGCACGCCAATCAGCAAGGTCGCCTTGACCCGGGACAGCACGCGCGGGAACACGCTGGACATGTCCAGCCCGGTGCCATACAGCGACGTGGTGCCGGTGGACATGCCGCCGATCACCGCAATCAGGCACACCGGCAGGAAGAACCAGCTCGGCGAGACGGCCAGCAAGCCGCCGACATAGTTGTTCGCGGCGATGTAGTCCGGCGCCTTGATCGCGACGATGGTGGCGGTGGCGAGGCCGAACAGGAACGGGATCAACGTCGCCAGTTGCGCGGCGATCACCGCCAGCATGATCCGGCCCTTCGGCGTCTCACGCGGGATGTAGCGCGACCAGTCGCCGAGGAACGCACCGAAGGAAATCGGGTTGCTCATCGCCACCAGCGCCGCGCCGATGAATGCCGCCCAGAACCCGGCCTGACCCAGCGCCACGCTGCCGGCGTACTGGCTGTCGAAAGCAGGGGCGAAGGCGAAGATGCCGAGCAGGAACAACAGGCTCGCGGCCCACACCGCGATGCGGTTGACCCACAGCATGATGCGGAAACCGTAGATGCACACGGTCAGCACCAGCAGCGCGAACAGACCGTAGGCCAGGCCCAGGGTCAGGTCGGTTTCCGGCAGATCGACGAGGCGTTTGGCGCCGCCGACCAGCGCATCACCCGAGCTCCACACTGACAGCGAGAAGAACGCGATCGCCGTCAGCAACGACAGGAACGAACCGACAATCCGCCCGTGCACGCCGAAGTGCGCACCGGAAGACACGGCGTTGTTGGTGCCGTTGAGCGGGCCGAACAGGCCCATCGGTGCGAGGATCAGCGCACCGACCACCACACCCAGCACAATCGCCCAGACACCGGCCTGAAACGACAGGCCGAACAGCACCGGGAAACTGCCGAGCACAGCGGTGGCAAACGTATTGGCGCCGCCGAAGATCAAGCGAAACAAGTCGCTGGGTCGGGCGTCGCGCTCATGATCCGGGATCTGTTCGACCCCGTTTGTTTCGATGCTGCTAAGGCTTTTTTCGTTGTTGTTGTTATTCATGATCTGCTCCGATCATCAGGCGCGCTCATCGTGCGTGAGCGTCACCATTGGCTAAGGGGGTGGCAGCCCTTCCGGCATTGCGGACAAATGTTCGTGACAGGCCAGCCATAGGCCTTGTTGTTCTAGGCTCGACGCTTGTCTTCTGAAAACAATCGTCTCGCGCTCCTGGCTGAAGTGTTGCTCCCCTTGCATGCGCAGCTCGGTGGCCACGTCATGGATGAAAACCGCCACGTCACCCTGCAGGCTGACAAAGGCGTTGCTCGAGGTGCACGACAGCACCTCGAATCCATCCTCGGCACGCCAGCGGTCCCACAACGCCTGATAGGCATCGCGCGACAGCAATGGCTGGTCGAGGGTGTAGAAAACGAAGCTGGCATCGGTGCTGAATGCGCCGAAGTAAGCTTCGCGATCGTTACGCGCAAACGCGGCGACCAATTCGGCGGCCGCGTGCAAAACCTGATCACGTGCGTGCATGACCCGATCCTCAGCGATGAACCACGCCAGGCAGTACGCAAAGCATTTCGTACAGCAGGTTGGCGGCCAGCAGCGAGGTGTTGCCGGTGGTGTCGTAAGCGGGCGAGACTTCTACCAGATCGCAACCGATCAGATCGAGGCCCTGACAGCCACGGACGATTTCAATCGCTTGAATGGTGGTCAGGCCGCCGATTTCGGGGGTGCCGGTGCCGGGCGCCCAGGCCGGGTCGATGCCGTCGATATCGAAACTCAGATACACCGGACCGCCACCGACTTTCTCGCGTACTTCAGCCATCAGCGGCGCCAGCGACTTGTGCCAGCACTCTTCGGCTTGAACGACGCGGAAGCCCTGATCGCGGCTCCAGTTGAAGTCGTCGGCGGTGTAACCCTGGGCACGCAAACCGATCTGCACCACGCGGTCGCAATCGAGCAGACCTTCTTCGACGGCACGACGGAATGTGGTGCCGTGGGCGATCTTCTCGCCGAACATGTGATCGTTGACGTCAGCGTGGGCATCGATGTGCACCAGGCCTACCTTGCCGTGCTTTTTATGGATTGCGCGCAGGATCGGCAGGGTGATGGTGTGGTCGCCACCCAGGGTCATCGGGATGACGTTGTGCTCGAGGATGTTGTCGTAGGCTTCTTCGATGATGCGCACGGCGTCGAGCAGATTGAAGGTATTGATCGCCACGTCACCGATGTCGGCAACCGACAGCGAGTCGAACGGCGCGGCGCCGGTGGCCATGTTGTACGGGCGGATCATCACCGATTCGGTGCGGATGTCGCGCGGCCCGAAGCGCGTGCCGGGGCGCAGCGAAGTGCCGATGTCCAGCGGCACGCCCACAAAGGCAGCGTCGAGGCCGGCAGCGGTCGGTACATGGGGAAGTCGGAGCATGGTGGCGATGCCGCCGAAGCGCGGCATTTCATTGCCGCCCAGTGGTTGGTGAAGAATCTTGTCCACGGGTAGGGCCTCATCGTCTTTGTTTTATTTATGCCGGCGCGCCGTGGAGCACAGGTTCGGACGCCGCTGTGGGGCCGATCATGCGAAATGTAGTGGCGGGAAAGAATCGCTACGGGCAAAAACTTAGTTCAGCTTTTTCTAAACTAATGCCAGACTTCC
>NZ_WBRZ01000351.1:0-4732 GCF_008923895.1 Pseudomonas sp. GXM4 | reverse complement strand
AAAGGGGTTAATACCAACTTGAGAATGGTGACAAACCTGCCATCGACTGAGATTACAGCCACGGACGAGGCATCGCCGACGACAGATCGGCGAGCCATCGAAGGCAACGTAACGTTGTGACAGGTGCAGGAATCTCAATCATGAAAACTCAAGTGATGTGGTCCAAATCGGCAATCGCGCTGGCACTGATTCTTTCGGTCGGCCTCGTCGGCTGCAGCAGCGGCGGTGGCGGTCATCGCAGCAGTTCGGGCAGCTCGACGGCGGACGGCACGGCGGGCACCGATGGCAGCGGTGGCGCGGGCGGCGGAACCGGCGGCGATACTGCCGGCACTGGTGGCACCGGCGGCACTGGCGGCGGAACCGGTGGCACTGGCGGTACCGGCGGTGGCACCGATCCGACCAATCCAACCAATCCGACAGACCCGACCGATCCCACCAACCCGACCAATCCCGCTGCACCTTCGCTGGTGACCACAACACTTGTTCAGGATGTCGGCAAAACCGTCAGCGGTGTCGGCGATGGCGTCGGCCAGATCGGCGATTCGCTGAGCACTGTTCCGGTCGCTGGCGGCATCGTGCAAAGCGTGGCCAACACCACCGGCAACGTGGTCAGCACCTTGGGCGATGGCGTCACTGATGGCATCGGTAAACTGGCCACTGACCCCAATGGCCTGACCACCACCGTGGCCTCGGTTGGCGGCGTGGTTTCCGATGTTGGCGACGGCGTGTCGGACCTCAGCGTCAAACTGAACACCGCGACCCGCAGCGTTCCCGTCGTTGGCGGTGTAGTCACCCGGGTGGCGCCGCTGGTCGATGGCATCGGTGAAAAAGTCACCATGCTTGGCGACACCCTCAACACCTCACTGACCAGCGGCCCGACCAGCCAGTTGACCAACAAGGTCGGCAGCGGCCTGGTGCCGGTGATCGCCATGGTCGAAAGCACCACCGACAAGCTCGGCGATGCCACCGGTCTGGGTGATCCGCTCAAAGGGGTGATCTCGAAAGTGGGCGGCACGGTGAACAGCCTTGGCGGCAAAGTCACCGACGCAGGCAGCGGCAATGCCCTGACCAACACCCTCGGCGGCGCCCTGAGCAACACCGGCACGGCGGTCGGCAAAGCGGGCGGCCTGGTGTCCAATGGCACTGGCTCGGGTACTGGCGGCATCGGTGGCATCGGTGGCGGGCTGGGCGGCACCGGTCTGCTGCAAACCGTGGGTGGCGCGGTGGTCAACGTCGGCAGCGGTCTGAATGCCGGCAGCACCAGCGGCGTGGTCAGTGCTGGCGGCGTCACCGCTGGCGGGCTGGGCAACACGATTGCGTCGATCAACACCGTACTTGGCGGCTCGGGCACACCGATCACTGCAACCACGTCGCCGCTGGCGAGTGTCGGCGCCGCAGTCGGTGCGGGCCTCAATCCGGTCACCAGCGCGGTCACCACTGTCACTCAACAGGTCGGCGCCGCTACCGGTCTCGGCACTCCGGTCGCTGGTCTTACAAATCAGGTGGGCGCCGCCGTCGGTAATCTCGGCGGAGCGATTGCCGCCACCAACAATCCGGTCACCACTGCTGTCGGCGGTCTGGTTACCAACGTCGGCGGCACCGTGGCAGCGGTCGGTGGTCTGGTCAACAGCGGCACTGCCACTGGCGGCGGCACGGCAACCGGTGGTCTGGGCGGGGTACTCGGTGGCCTGACCGGCGCGTTGAGCGGCACTCAACGCTAAATTGCACCTGGCCGATTCGACGGCCTTACCTACAGCGCCTACGCTTGGTTGAGGGCGGAAGATTCCCACGAGTCTTCCGCCTTTTTTCTAAGGAAAAATCTGCCCTGTGCTGTGTTCTGACCATGGAGTGTCCTATGCGCGTACTGGCATCCCTGCTGTGCCTGAGCCTCAGTTCCGCTGCCCTCGCCGACACCTTGCCCAGCTTTCTCAACAGCAACGAAACCATCCGCAACCTCCCCGTACCCAACCTGCCCGCCGACGCCTATCGGCCGAGCGCAGCGCCGCTGCAAGTGCCGGACCCGGGTGCGACCGCCGCACAGCCATTGCTGATGGAAACCAAGGTCAACCTCAAGACCGTGCAGATCGAAGGCGGCACGATCTACCCGCTCAACGAACTCGCGGAAATTTACAAGCCCCTGATCGGCCGTCAGGCCAGCCTTGCCGAACTGATCGAAGCCACGCGCAACATCACCCGTCGTTATCAGCAGGACGGCTACCTGTTGTCCTACGCGTTCCTGCCGCAACAGAACTTCGATGACGGCGTGGCGCGGGTGGTGCTGGTCGAGGGCTACGTGCGCGATATCCAGATGCAGGGCGACATCGGCCGGGTCAAAAGTCTGCTCGACAAACTCGCCGCGAAAATCCAGGCCGAACGCCCGCTGACGCGCAAGACCTTCGAGCGCTACACCACGCTGATGAGCCGCATTCCCGGCGTGACGATTCAAGCGCAAGTGCCACCGCCGGGCACCACCGATGGCGCGACCACCCTGATTGCCCAGGCCAGTCGCAAACCGTTCACCAGCACCCTGAGCACCACCGAAGACAACCGTAACGGCCCGCAGGCGTTGCTCGGTGTCAGCAGCAATTCGCAGACTTCGATGGGCGAACAGTTGAGCCTCAGCGGCCTGTTCCCGCCGGGTGACGACAAAGAGCATTACTACCGTCTCGACTACAGCCAGTTCCTCGATACCGAGGGCACGCAACTCAACGTCTCGGCCTCGCGTTACCGCGCCGACCCGGACACCGAAGTGCTGGTCGGCGGTGGCGGACGCCTGAGTACCCACCGCGAGAACGATCGCTACTCGATCGGTTTCAGCACGCCCCTGATCGCCTCCGCCAACGAACTGCTGACCGCCGGCTCGCGCCTGTATGCGGTCGACGACAAGACGCGCTATGACGGCATCAACTTTCCCTTCAGCACCGAACTGCGCACCGACGTCCGCGCCCTGGCTTTCGAAGGCGACTGGCGCAAGGCCGACGCCCGCCAACTGCGCATCCTCAGTGCCGGCGTCTACCAGGGCTTCGACAGCCTCGGCGCACACACCAACTACGACGACATCGACCTGGATTTCTTCCGCGTCAGGCTGTCCGGCGTGCAGAGCGACAAGTTCCTCGACAACTGGCAAGGCGTGCTCTCGGCGGCGCTGTACTGGAGCGACGACACCTTGCCCGACAGCGAACGCGCCGTATTCGGCGGGCAGAATTTCGGCCGTGGCTACCCCGACGACCAGGCCTCGGGCGACAAGGGTTGGGGCGTGGCCTACGAGGTCAACTACAGCTTCAACCGCGACGGCAACTGGGTGCGCATCCTGCAACCCTACGTCGTCGTCGACCGCTCGCGCAGCTGGTTCAACCAACTGCCGGTGCAGGCCAACAACCTGTCATCGACAGCCGTCGGGCTGAGGTTCGGCGATGCCAAGTACTACAACGTCGCCCTGGAAGTGGCGAAGGCCATGTCCGATGAAGCGCTGGACACGTTGAACCGCAAGCCGCGGTACAGCATCAGTTTCAGTTACCAGTTGTGATGGCCGAGCGGTGTGTCAGTCAGGATTTTTTTGACTGACGCACCGCCTTCGCGAGCAGGCTCGCTCCCACAGATTCGGCGGTATCCACGGTTCCTCAGAACAACCGCCGCCCCTGTGGGAGCAAGCCTGCTCGCGAAAGCGTTCGGCTATTCAAACTATTTATCGCAGCGCTTAAACCAGCCGTTTAAACACACGCCCCGTTACCTCGCAACAGCCCACAAATCCTTGCGCCTTTGCCTACGGCTACGCCAGAATCCGCCGGCTTGTGCGCCTGGGGCGCGGGTTCTATCGTTTGCCTGCCACTGCTCATCAGTGGTCGGGTTTAGTCGCCCGCTTGTCCACGACGCACAGGTTCCTGTCAGCCAGGTATTGCATACCTGCACTTGATGGTGGCTGTGCGCAGGGCGCCTACGGGCGCGCCGATTTCGTGGCTCATCGGTCGACTAACCTGCGTGCAGCTGCCTCCCTTTCGTTTAGTCGCGAACGGGTTGCGGCCCTACTCCATCAGGAGACTGAGCCCGTGAAAAAGATAACGCCCGATCCACCTCTTGCCGATCCAACCTTCGCCGACCCGCTCGTCGAAGCGCAAAAACTCAAGGAAGCCGCCGACCGCGCCATCGATTACTACCTCAACCCCCGCCTCATCAAAGACCCTGCCGCACCGCGCAAACCCAGCACCCTGTTCATCGTCGATCCGGCTGCGGAAAACGAAACCCTGTTGGTCCATGCCTGCGAATCACTGGCCTCGGCAAGCATCATGGCCAGCGACCTCGCCGGATTTATCGATGGACCGCAGCGCAGCTCCCTGCTGGGGATACAACAGGTGATCATGCTGGGCGAACTGGCGGTCAACCGCGTACTGGACAGGCTTGTGCCGGAGTGACAAGAGCAGGATGTTGGTTGCGAAGGTGGTGAGACAGGCAGAGCGTTGTTGGCTGACTGGCCGCCATCGCTGGCAAGCCAGCTCCCACAGGATTGATGTACATCAGGAAGAAATTGGTTGGCTGGCAGGGCGCTATCGCGAGCAGGCTCGCTCCCACAGTTTGAATCGAGTACATCAGCGAGAAACAGGTCGGCTATCAGGCCGCCTTCGCTGGCAAGCCAGCTCCCACAGTTTGATCGGGTGCGTTCAGTGAGAAACAGGTCGGCTGTCAGGCCGCCTTCGCTGGCAAGCCAGCTCCCACAGTTTGATCGGGTGCGTTCAGT